>DATCAO010000212.1:0-2228 GCA_036512575.1 Puia sp. | reverse complement strand
GGTATTGTAATCGCCCTTGCACGCAAATGGAAAGGTTTCAGTACCGAAACCGACGCCATCATCAAACACGGCAGCAGGACCCTGCTTAAAAAGGGGCATGCAGAAATTTTACGTCATTTTGGGTTAAAGTCTAAACAGGTGCATGTGAGCGGGTTCAAAATCCTGACGCCGAAAGTGAAGATGGGTAAGGAACTTGCTTTTTTCTTCGAGGTTTCGAATGAAAGCAAAAAGAAGCAGACGGTCAGACTGGAATATGGTTTATATTACCTGAAGGCCAATGGCCAATGGTCAAAAAAAGTCTTCAAGATCAGCGAGAAATTGGTCGGGCCGGGCGTGAAGCTGGCTGTTGAACGGAAACAATCCTTCAGGAAAATCACCACCCGGGTTTTTTATCCGGGAAAGCATAAATTGTCTATAATTGTTAATGGGGAAGAAAAGGGCGTAAAAAATTTTGAGCTGGTTTATTAGTTGATCGGTAATCTTGGAAAAAAATACTCCCATACTCCCATAATCTCATACTTGCCTAAATGCCTGAATTGCCCGACGTCGAAGTATTCGCCAAAAACCTGGACCGGGTTTTTGCCAATAAGAAACTGCTGAAAGTAAAAGTGGTCAACGGTAAGAAATTGCCGGATACCGCAAAGGCATTATCCACGGCGCTGGAAGGAAAAATCCTGAAACGGATCATTCGTTCCGGAAAAGAATTCCGCTTTCAGTTTTCAGAAGGTGTGATGCTCGGGCTCCATCTCATGCTGACCGGCGACCTTTTTCTATTTGAAGAAAAAAATGATCACCACTCCACGATTGTCGAATTATATTTTGAAGGGAAGACAAACCTGGCGTTGACCGACCGGATGCGGAATGCCTGGATCCGGCTGGATCCGGTGGATCGCCTGGGCAAGGATGCCCTGGATCTGGATTTCGAAGGCCTGAAAAAGATTTTAAACAGGAAAACGACGGTGAAAAATATATTGCTGGACCAGGACCTGATCCGTGGGATTGGAAACGGTTACTCTGATGAAATTCTCTGGGAAGCCCGGATCTCGCCATACTCCATTGCCTCCGCGATACCGGATAAGAAGATTAAAGAGCTGGTAAAAATCATTCCGAAAGTTTTACTGGAGGCGACAAAAAAAATTGACGCAGCCTATCCGGGAAGAATCAACGATGAGGTCAAGGAATTTCTGATCATCCACCGCAAGGTGGACGCCCTAAGCCCGACCGGCCGCCCCATCAAAATCGACACCAAGGGCAGCCGCAAAACCTATTATACGGATGAGCAGGTGTTGTATGAGTAATCATTTCCCGGGTTTGCATTCGCCGATTAATATATTTATATTGGGGATGCCTCTCAAACAATATTTTATGAAAACTGGAATGGGATATAAAGCGCGCGTTGCGATTGTTTTTCTGCTGGTATTGATTGCCGCATGCAAAAAAACTTCAAATCCTACAGACACCGGTGGTAATGGTAATAATACCAATAATAATCCAGCGGATTCAGTTTATAATCCAGTGGATCCTTCCCTTCCTGTAACCATTGGTTTTTTTAATGATGGCTGGGCGGAAAAATCCTTCGTATCGCCCTTAACCATTGCTGGTACGGTACCCACTTCTGCTGTTACAGATTCATTGTTCATCGATTTAAACAAGGTGCTCGTTAAAGTTCCGCCATCCGTTTATGGAAATAATTCTAATTTATGGATGGGCCAGATCGTAACCCAGCCCGGTTTAGTACAATATGTAAAGGACCTGTCGCCTCATATTATCCGCGCTCCGGCGGGTAGTGTAAGTGATGTGTATTTCTGGAATGGCACAGATGCTAATCCCGCTCCTCCTGATGCGCCGGCAAAATTAATGGATGCATCAGGTAATTTGAGTGTTGCAAATTATTGGTATGGCGGTAATAGTGCATCCTGGACTTTTTCTCTCAGTAACTATTATGCGCTTTTGGCGCAGACAAATAGCACTGGCCTCATCACCGTTAACTATGGGTATGCGCGATACGGTACGAGTGCGAATCCGGTAGCCGCCGCTGCTCACCTGGCGGCGGAATGGGTTCGTTATGACAAGGGCAGGACAAAATATTGGGAGATTGGCAATGAAACCTATGGCAACTGGGAAGCGGGATATCAGATTGACATTACACAAAACAAGGATGGTCAACCTGCCCTGGTTTCGGGCGACCTATACGGACGGCACGTAAAAGTATTTATTGATTCCATGTT
>DATCAO010000211.1:0-2112 GCA_036512575.1 Puia sp. | reverse complement strand
TCTTTGACGGTAGCACGGGTTTAACTGGTGCAGTTTTTTCTTCATCCTGATAAATGAAATGATAATCCTGACTGATTAATTCTACCAAATCCTTTTTGGTGATGGAACGATCGAAATGTGTGCACAAGGTGCAGGAATTTTTTAGCGGGTAATCGTAAAGTATGCAGATGTCCCGAACCTTATAAAGAACACTGGGTTCTTCATTTTTATCGAGCAGGTTTTTTATTTCATTTTCCGGATGATCAATCGCTATACTTATGGTATAACCATCTGGATAATCTTTTATATTATCTGTTTTGATTCTAAAATCAACCAGGGTAATCAATTCCCCCAATTCATCCGTGTTCTTTATTTTTCTATAATCCTGTTCACGGGATTCAACAGCGTCCGTGGTGTCCTGGAAGGCGACGAACCCGCGATTATTATAGGATTTCTTAAGATAAAGTTCCTGCTGAAGTATGTTTTCTAAAAGAGGACCTTAAGTCAATTCTCTTTTTGCATAGGATAGAACAACCAGGGCCAGGGAATCGTGACCCGTTTGATGAAATGCATTGGCCAGGTTAATATATATTTTACGACGATTGTCCTGGCCTATTTTAGGAAGACTCAATCCCTTTTTTGAAATAAATATGGCTTCTTTATATCTGTGCCCACGATTTAGCCAAAAACCATAATTCAAATAAGCCCTGTAAAAACCACTGTCTATCATTAAAGCCCGATCGAAATAAATATAAGATGCTTCATTATTATATAGTGTGCCCATAAGACCACCCAGATCTGTCAATATCTCCGGATTATTTGGGTCGGCACTATCAGCATGTGAAAAGCACAGTTTTGCTTCTTCGAGTTTCCCTTCATTTAATAAGTTAAGTGCCTGCTCGTATTCCTTTTTTGCGTATTCTCCATATATATGATTGGAACCAAACCGGATTACACTTTGAGACAAAATATCCTTTTTTCTGCGATTTCGGGGTCCGCAGGACATCGTGAGCAGGAAACATAAACTAACCATTGCCAGCTTTCCCAGTTTTTTCATGTGTTGAACAGAAATAATCTTTAAAATGATTTATAATAAATTTGGAAACAGAATGCATTTTATAAGATAGACAATACTCATAAATAAATATTCAGATAGCTGAAACTGCTTCTAAGCTACCATCTTTAATTCTGAAACATAATTTTTTATCGAAATGAAATAAGTGTTTTCCCCTACTTGCTACGATATTGGTCAGACCTACTTTCGTACTACCAATCTTCCCATCATGACCGACAACCGGGTTGTTGTCTTGCAGGCTGCTGATATCAAGAAGCTGAAGAAGGAGCTTTCATTTGTCTTAAATGACAATATTCAAAAACTTGTTTCCATAAGCCAGTCACAATCGGCCGCGCCCGTCATAGGTTCTAGGATTGTGGGAGAATATGATTATGATTACTGTTGTGTACCCAGAATGATTGTTCGTTTGCCCAAATAATGCCGTCAAAAAACAAAAAACCTTATCCATTTTTCCTGCATTGTTTAATGGAATCAGGTAAAATTTAAAATTAACATTTTTACAAAAGTTCCGGCTTCTCCCGGTCACCCGGATAGGGATGTAAGTATAAACCCTTACCTGGTCAAATTCCCTAAAAAAAGCTTTGACTATGATATCGGCGCGCAATAAAAAATCGACCGGAAAGTTTATGGATTTAGCTGCATCTTTGACCTGTTAGTAAAATCCATCTACCCATGAAATCTCCCGGTTTGTACCTGCTGCTTTTTACCTGCGTTATACTATCTTGTAAAAAGGAGTCTTCACCGGCTCCAACACCAGCGCCATTATCTCCCAATCTCCACATCAACACGGGCTACGACCCATACTATTTCAATATAAAGACCTATGAACTCATTATTTCAGAGAATGGAAAGGTATTGCTGGACACCGTCACCAGCACGCAAAACAAAATAGTAACGGACCTGACCGACAGCAGTTCGTTCGTGGACGTAACGGTGATTCACGCAGATACCAGCACCGGCCAGTTTTACGTGAACAGTTTTTTGCATGTCGACCCCTCCCACTGGGTTACCATCCTGAACAGGATCAGTTATTACTCGCCGATCAATTTTCCCGGCGG
>DATCAO010000210.1:0-12354 GCA_036512575.1 Puia sp. | reverse complement strand
TTTTGATACACGGATTTGGCAATATTTCCCCCCTGAATACCCGCAACATTCAGAATATACAGGAGCGTATTGTTATAAATGTCCTGGCCAAAAGTGCCCACCATATTGGCTATTAGTGAAAATTTTTCATATCTAAAGGTGGAACTGATGCCCAATAAGGTTTTCGGATTTGGGTCGCCAACATAGTATAATGTGTTGCCATCATCCGCGTATTTTGAAAACCCGCTTGCTTTATCCAGTCCCAGGAATTTTCTGGTATAAAATGCTTCCATGGGAAGTCCGTTCCGAATGGTCTGAAAATCACCTGTGAAAAGTCCCGAAGCGATCGGAGCAGGCATGCCGGAAACATTATTTTGAAGGAAGGTTAAATTGACGGAAAGATTCCAGTTGAACTTTTTACTCCTGATCACATCTCCGGCCAGCAGCAGTTCAATTCCCATGTTTTGAATCTGACCACCCAGATTGGTCCAGGTAACCGTTGATCCCGGTGGTGCAGGTTGAATGGGGGGACTTGGGAATAACAGATTCGTCGTATTCTTATTGAAGTAGTCTGCCGTTCCGGATATACGGTTATTCCATATGGAAAAATCAAGACCTACATCAAATTGCGCGTCGGATTGCCACTTCAAATCCGGATTCGGACTATTTATTTGTGCAACGGTTCCATTATTTTGAAATGCGTATAATGCCTGGGAAGAACCAGGTGGAAATTCCTGATTGCCTGTTTTACCCCAGCTGACGCGGATTTTTAGCAGATTGATCTGGTCAATTTTAAAAAAATTCTCCTTATTAATCATCCAGGCCACCGCAAAAGAGGGAAAGTAGCCGTATTTATTGTTTGAACCGAATTTGGTAGAGCCGTCTGCCCTGAAAGTGGCTGTAAGCAGGTATTTGCTCTTGTAGTCAAATATCGTTCTTGCAAAAAAAGACTGCAGTTCAGAAAGTGGATCTATAAAGGAGGATATACTCCGGTTGGCCAGACCAGAGTATTGAACATAATTTGTATAGTCCAGTCCGTAGTTACCAAACCCAATATCCGCCGGTCCATTGGCACTCAGGTTAAAACCCTGATTGGTAAATTTAATATACTCATACCCGGCAACTGCATTTAAATGCAGTCCCTCGGCAATCTGCTTATTAAAAGTGAGTGTATTGGTGATTTGTGTGGTTGTCAATTCATTCTCCCCGATGCTGGCCATTCCGGTTGGCGGAAACAAATTGTAATATACACCCAGGGCCTGGTCGATAGTATTTCTGGAGATGCCCGAACTGTAGTTTACGCTGACTAACAATTTATATTCAAGCCAGTCTGAAAATTTATAATAGGGAGATATGCTGCCCAAAATCGTAGTCACTTTTAAATTTTCCTTTTCATAATTTGAATAGGCAATGGGATTTACCCCGTCTCCAAATTTCATATTGAATGATCCATCGGGATTTTTCAACGGGCTTGTCGGATTCCATCCCAGTGCATCCCAAATCACATATCCACCACCGTAGAAAATATCAGATCCATTTCTCATATACTGACTCACATTCAAACCAAAATCAATTCCCAGCTTTTTACTTTTTAGGAATTTGATGGTGGCCGACATATCACCGGTATATTTTTTAAAAGCGTTATTGATCACGATCCCATCCATGTTGAAATATCCCAGGGAAAACCGGTATTTGCCGTTCTCATTGCCTCCGCTACCGGCAATAAAATAATTTTGCTGATGACCCGTTTGCAGGATGGCATCCATAGCGTCTACATTCGCTCCTTTATCGTATGACCCGTCCACTCCGTAATATTTGATCGCTTCCGCATATTCCGTAGAATCCAGTACCGGTATCTTTTTTAAGATAGTAGAATTTCCGGCAGAAATATCTACATCCAGTCTGGTAACCCCTGCGTGGCCCTTCCTGGTATTAATAATCACCACACCATATGCTGCCCGGGAGCCATAGATCGCCGTAGCTGAAGCATCTTTCAAAACATCGATCGACTGGATATCGCTACTATTGAGAAAATTCAAAACATTGTCCCCATCCTGCAGCGATCTACCATCCAATTGAACACCATCGACAACATATAGAGGCTGACCTGTTCCGGTAAGGGCCGAGTTACCCCTGATTTTTACGGAGGTGGCGCCGCCGGGATTCCCATTGTCCGTCATGATTTGTACGCCTGATATTTTGCCCTGGATCAGCATATCGGGGGAAGGGAAACTGCCCTGATTAAAGTCTTTGTCAGAAACAGAACCAATGGCACCCGTGAGGTCTTTTCTCTTTGCAGTACCATATCCGATAGTAACCACTTCATCCAGATTTGATATTGTATCAGAAAGCGTGATATTCAATATGCTATTGCTGGCCACCGTAATCTCTTGTTTTTGATATCCGATAAAGGAAATTTCAATATGTGTTCCCGAATCAGCATGGATCTTGAAATAACCTGTTGTGTCAGACAATGTTCCCTTATTTGTCTTCTTGTTCAACACGGTAGCCCCGGATAAAGGCGCGCCGTTTCTGCCTTTGATCGTTCCCTTGATCATTTGCTGGGAAAAAACGGTGTCCGACAGAAAGGAAAGGGCAATTGATAAGATAATTATTATCCTGCATGAACGCGGCAATGGAGGGGAAAATCTCATAAATCAGGGATTGGTTTCCTAAGTTACTCAAATTTCATGTCGGCCCGGATTCTTAAATAAGTAAATATCAATAATAGACTGAAGGGTATTTTTTAATATATTTAATCACGTTCTTTCCCTGATCAGGGACATTGAAATATGAAAATGAAACGTACTGAAAAAATCGTTTTACTTATTGTTATCCTTTGTACAAGAGGATTCAGCTCATCTTCGCAGAATACTGCCTGGTTAAAATCCGACCAATACAGGGCCTTACACTGGACAATAAAGGAAGGTTTATCCCAGACCGGCAGTATAGGTATTCTAAAGGATGTAAATGGATTTTTGTGGATCACCACCTATTCCGGATTAAATCGTTTTGATGGAAGCAATTTTAAAAAATACTATGTTGATAAAACGAAGAAAAACAATGCGGTTTCGGGTGATAATATTGATGGCATAATAGAAGACAGCCTGCACAATATCTGGATCGGGACTGATCAGGGATTGTCCCGATATGATATCAAAGCGGATACATTTAGTAATTTTTTCACACGTAAATCCGATATTCAGATTGTCCCTTTCTGGGCGACAAAAGACGAAGTATTCTGTTGGGATTATCCCGATTCGCAACTGGCCGCCTACAACATTCATTCCTTCTCCAAAAGGACCCTGATAAAAATCACCCCTGCAGATAGTGTAGGGTGGGGTTTTACGGACCAATATGTAATATATGATGAGATCTCAAATAATTTATGGTTAGAAAAAGGTGGTCCCGACTCGCCAGGCGGTGGACTATTGCAGATTTCACTCACAACAGGCAAAAAACAGGAATTTACATGGAAATGCTTTCGGAATATATCCAATCATTCACATGGTTGCGAGGGCATGCAATATGACCGGAAAAGACATTCCATCTGGATCCCCAGCGACGACGGTCTGGTCGAATTTACACTCAACGATAATAAATTTCACGGTATAGAAGCATTTAATGACATGGAGAAGTTAAAAGGTTTCCATGTATGGGCGGGAATTGGCCTGGACACACGGGGTAGGGTCTGGATGGGTACCATTCCCAAAGGGATTGTCATTTACGATCCGTCTGATCATTCTGTTAAAACTTTATTTCCCAATGATTCCCTCTTACAGCAAAATATTTCGCAGGGAAATGTACTGATTTACTGTGATCGGGACGGAATAGTATGGACAGGTTTCTTCATCAATAACGGGGTTTACCAGTTGATTCCATTTTCACCGTCCGTCCGGCATTACACTGCAGGTTCCGGCCCCCCCCGATCCATAACCACTGATTTTGCCATAAACTGTTTTGACGCGGGTAAGCATAAAATATGGGTAGGCACTGGCGACGGCATTAATATATTAGATCAGTATACCAACCGGTTTGAAGTCTTCCGAAAAACCGATCTGGGTATTGAAAAAGGGGGCGGCAATACTTTGATTATGGCAGGTATAGATACAGCTACTCAAAAAGCCTGGCTTTATGCCAATAATCTGATGTATCAAATGGATATGCTTTCCAGGGTATGTCAGCCATTGATTTTTAAAATTGGCAGCCAGCCAATCCCTCAGGCTGTAGGATATGCTGTGGCTTTTGGAAAATCAATAATAATCACCTCGCAATCCGGCGGCAGGAATGGCGTATTTATGGTGAATAGTGACAGTGCGATTGCACAACAGATATTGTCTTTCCCAGCAGGTACCATCGACTTCACGAAGACAGCTTCAGACGGAGACCATATTATTTTTTTGAGACGACCCGCTGCAGAAATTAATCTCACCTATACACTCAAGAATGGAAGTTGGAAACCAGTGGCTACTCCGATCGATAGTATCCCGTGGTTAAGAGTAGTTTATAATGCAGCAGACAGGACCTACTGGGTCGCCGCCCAAAATTCAATCTATCATTTTGATAAAGATTTTCAACGAATACATGTATACGGTCACGAGGATGGACTTCCGGATATTGAAACATATGGAAAGATTACCGACAAGGAAAATAACCTCTGGTTCAATACGGAAATTTCCATATGCCGCCTTGACCTGATTACCGGAAAAATCACGGCACTTTCGGAAAAAGACGGCTTTCAAAAACAATCATTTATCCGGCCACTGACGTTTTCAAAATCCTCCCAGGGAGATTTGTATCTGGCAGGTGGCACGTTAAGAAATGGATTTATCAGGATTCATCCATCTGCGTATTTCACTGCGCCGGCCTTCGTGTATTTACTAACGATCATGATTAATCAAAAGGCTGCCGTACTGTCAACCGGCATCAACAACCTGAAGGAATTGACGTTACGGTATTTTGAAAATCAAATCACCATTGAAACGGGCATACTGGATTATTATTCGGGCGGGAATAGTAATATTCGTTATAAAATGGGAGAACAAAGTGAATGGCAATACCCGGCAAATTCCTCACGGTACACCATATTTTTTCAGGATTTGCCTCCCGGCAGATATGACCTGATCATGCAGGCTTCCAATGCTTCCAATGAATTTACCGGTCCGGAGAGAAAATTGCAGATCACCATCACGCCGCCCTGGTGGCAGACCTGGTGGGCTCGTGTTCTTTTCGGAATCGCCCTGGCTTTTTCATTGTGGCAATTTATCCGGTACCGTTCCCGGAATTTGAAACAAAGAAATCTGGCACTCGAGGAAAAAGTGATCGACCGTACAAAGGAACTCCAGCATTCCCTGGAAGAACTGAGAGGATCCAGAACGGAAAGCGTTAGCAAAGGCCTGGAATTGAAAGTGAAGGAAATGGAGATGCAGGCATTGAGAACCCAGATGAATCCCCATTTTATTTTTAATTGTCTAAACTCCATCAACCGGTTCATTATGAAAAATGAATCGGAATCGGCTTCGGATTATCTTACCCAGTTTTCCAGGTTGATTCGTATGGTACTGAATAACTCCCGACGCACATGGGTTCCATTAGAAGAGGAGATTGAAATGCTTACTTTGTATATGGATATGGAACGGCTTCGTTTTAAGAACGCATTTGAGTATAAAATACATTTTGATGATGAAATGGATAAAGCCGCGGTTTTCGTCCCGCCATTATTGCTTCAACCTTTTGTAGAAAATGCGATCTGGCATGGACTGATGCACCGGAAGGAGAACGGTGTGGTGGATATTTCTTTTAAAATAGAGAAAGATATTCTGCTGTGTACGGTTATCGATAACGGAGTGGGTCGTGCTGCGTCGGCCATGGCAAGCAGCAAATCTTCCCAAACGGGAAAGTCGATGGGTATTCAGATAACCAAAGAACGACTCGCTCTCATTAATGGAAATCTGATGGAGGAAAAGGTTTCCTTTGACATTGAGGACCTTTTTGATGGAAATGGAAAAGCATCCGGAACCCAGGTAATGTTAAAGATCAGATTTCAGGTAATGGAATTCCTGAAAACAGAGGATTACCATAATAATTTAGAACAATGATTAAATCCATTATAGTAGATGATGAGCCCTATTGCTGCGAGACACTGGAATTGATGATCGGGAAGTTTTGTCCCGATTTAGAGATCAGCGCAATTTGTACCAGTGGTTCGGAAGCTTTGAAGGCGGTGGCCCAACACCACCCGGCGCTTGTGTTTCTGGATATTGAAATGCCGTTTATGAATGGATTCCAGTTTCTTGAAAATCTCTCCGGGATCAATTTTGAATTGATATTTACGACCAGTTATGATCAGTACGCCATAAAAGCCATTCGATTCAGCGCACTGGATTATTTGTTAAAGCCTATTGACAGGGAAGAACTGATACAGGCAGTGGCAAAAGTATCCGGCCGGCTTCAAAGTCCCAGCCAGGGGCAACTGGAATTACTTTTGCAAAAATATCATTCACCGAAGGACTCCCTGAAGAAAATCGCACTTCCTACCATGGAAGGTCTGCAGATGGTTGACGTAGCTGCGATCATCAGCTGCGCCTCAGAAAGTAATTACACCAACTTTTTTCTGAAAAATAATAAGAAGATCACCGTATCCCGCACGATGAAGGATATGGAAGAACTACTGGCTGACTATTCCTTTCTCCGCGTTCATAATTCTTTTATGGTGAATCTGAATGAGGTCGAGAAATATGTTAAAGGCGAGGGAGGATACCTGATCATGTCGGATGGCAGTAATATCGATGTATCCCGCACCCGAAAAGAAACACTGCTGGGGAAACTACAGCCCGGGCGATTTTGATTCGCCGGTTAAGCAATGAAATTCGCAGATTGCATATCTATCCTGCAGTCTACTAAATCTCACTGGGACTCCCTCCATTGGCTTTCTAGATTTGACAGAGGATACCAGTTCGGTATTCCCTTAAATCTAAAAATCATGAAAAAAATAATTTTCCTCCTGTTCGGTGGCATGATGGTCATGGGCTCATTCGCTAACCCTTGTTTTGCCCAGAAATCTGTTCAGTCCGTTGCCATCGATAACAATAAAACCTTTAGTAAAACCATCCGCAACATTAATGAACTGGAAAACCTGGGGTCCGGGGCGACTCCTCTAACGATTAGTAAAAGGATAAATCCGAAGGCTGTAGATGATTTCCAAATCCGTTATACAGCGGCCAGCGATGTGTTGTGGATTTCAAATGCAGATGGCTTTGTTTCTTATTTTACCAAAGATGGTTTGACGAACAGGGTTTATTATGACAAAAAAGGCCGTTGGGTATTTTCTGTGTTATTGTATCATGAAGACGGGCTTCCTAAAAATATCAGGAAAGTTGTACGGTCACAATACTTTGATCTGGCCATTACTTTAGTAGAGGAACTGCAAATTCCGGATCATACTACCTATATCGTATATCTGGAAGATAAATTGAATATCAAAATCTTAAAAGTGAATGAAGAAGGAGAACCTGAATTGCTGCAGGAGCTGACGAAATGCGATTAATGATTTTCATATTTATTTGGAGGATTCTAATCTGATAAGGATTAAAGGTTATTTCGTGGGGAAGAAAAGAACCATGATTATTGGCGATAACAATATAAGGATATTTTCTAAAATGAGCCCTTCTTACCTGTCGGACTGCGATTCAGCAACAGCGGCTCTCGTGCCGGGGCACAATTTTAGGAAAACAATGAGTAAACTCTAGTTCGCAGGTGTGCGACCTATAAGGCAATCTGAATACCCCAAATAAGGTACTAATATGTAACCAAATCCCCGCAACCCACTGGAATCTCGGGACGGTACTTTTTGTATCGGGAAGTAACCTCTCCACGATAGATGTACGTTTCCTGCGATAGATGCGGGTTCTAATTCGATTTCATTTGCCTTTATCTGCTTTTCTTCGCCTTTAGCAGCCTTTTCTTCGCTACTAATCTGTTACTAAATCTTGTACTTCTGATTTTCTCTTATTTGTTGGCCAGATTATAGGGCGCAATGATACGGTATGATAGTCAATGATACGCAATGATACCTTATGATACGGTTCAGATTGTTCTAACGACAATGCAAAGAGCGCTACATTAAGCAGCTGAGTTTCAAACAATAGATATTTGAAGAGGGACAGCATATTGCGTATATTAGAGAGTTAGCGGTCATTGTAACGAACGACATAGACAGATAGAAAATGAGAATAGTTAAAACGACACTTCCCAATAATTCAATACTGAATACTTCTCACAAAAAATATGACTACGTGGACAGTTATCAAAGTGAACTAAATGACTTTGACAACAAATTCAATTCTGTTGACATTGGGAAAGCTTTTTTTTCAAGCAGACCAAAATGGGTTGGAAAATTATTTACTTTGAGAAATAAAATAGTATCCATATTTGGACTTAAAACCTCTGGAGATATTAGCACTAGAGAAAAACAACTTGAAAACTTTAAATGTGAACCAGGAGAACAACTAGGGCTTTTCAAAGTTTTCGCCAAAACTGAAAATGAAGTAATTTTAGGAGAAGATGACAAACATTTGAATTTTAGAGTTTCACTATTTTCAGAACGAAAAACAAACGAAACTATAAAGAAAGATCTAATTGTTTCTACGACAGTAGAGTTTAATAATTGGTTTGGACGATTATATTTTTTACCAGTCCGGCCTTTCCATAAACTTATTGTTCCAACAATATTGAAAGGAATTATTAAAGAACTAGAAAAACGAAATATATCATCTGACAAATAAACAACGAACCGCTAACATGGGTTTGCCGCAAGCTGGGCTGGACAAACTTTTTTCGGCAGCACTCCCCTGCCAATCTTTTGTTGTGGAGCTTGACCGTTTAATAATTCGTTTTACGGTTTAAATAAAATTTTATTCCTTTAATGTTAATCGCCAAGGGGCGGACACAGCACTAAATACCCAGCCTGCGGCAAGCCCTAAACGTTAGCGGTCAGGCAATGACAGCGAGGACAATAAAAACAATTTAATTTATATTAACTTAACATGACGACAGAACCCTAGGTGACCATAGACTAAAAACAATAATAACGAGTAACCAATGGAAAGTAAAAACAGATTAACAAAAGACATACAAATTAATGCTGACATAGCAAAAGTGTATGGCATTTGGACTGACATAGAAAAATGGAATTTATGGACTAAATCCATAAAACAAATTTCATATTTGGAAAATTTTAGTTTTAAAGTTGGCGGAAAGCGAAAGTTATACAACCGAAATTATCCCCAGCCGTATGGAAAATAACTGAAATAAAAGTAGATAAATCATTTACTTGGAAGACGAAGATATTGGGCGTAACTGTTATTGGAGACCATATTCTGGAGAGTTCGTCAAGAGGTACAATTGCTAAATCAATACTAACGTACAAAGGATTTCTTGCAAGTGTATTATGTGCTATTTCAAGAAAATTAACTATCCAATATACGACAATGGAAATGGAAGGACTCAAAAATGAATGTGAGAAATCTGGCGCGTTTGTATAGGATTGCAGGTGATAAATCAAAAGCTATTGATACCGCACGAAAAGCTGTTAAAGCACTTAAAAGTGAAAAACGCTTTTCTGCGGCCGACATGGATGCATATGAAGACCGGCTTTGGCAATATAAGAACATGAAGCTATAAGGCAGATGTTTTCCTCCTTATCTACAAGCGTCCTCGAAATTTGGCCAATAAAGTTAGAATGAATGATGATCTTATCTTTAAATTTTAGGAAAACAATGAAAATAAAAATTACCAAGTGGAAGGTAGTGGCTGTCATTTGAAAAAGAGAAAAGCAGCGTTCCTGTAAAACAAATCTGCCTTTTTGAATTCAGCAATTGTATGGCGTCAAACCAATTCGGATAGGAGCTTAGCTACTGTTTCGATGATTTAAATGTATACTTGACATTCCCTACGGAATTTCTAAAAACTCCGGTTCATAAGGCGCAAGCGTAATATGATCTGTATAATTTTTTTCAAACAGCACACTGTGTGATTTTCCTTTCAATGATATTGTTTTAGCCTCGCCTGTTACGTTTAAATACAGAACATGGTTCTTATCGATCTGCCTTGCCATAACACCTTGGGGTACTTCCGGACCTCGTTTTAAATCAAGCGCAATAATTATATCATCAAGTAAAGGATTAAGTACTTTGTCATTAGCAGGAAGTCCTACATAAATGGCCCTTCCCTTTCCATATTTATGGGAAGTTATAACCGGGTAATCTTTGTCAAGGCTTGTTATTTTTCCAATAACATCTGCTCCCCAGGGGTCAATAATATCAAATCTGGTTACTTCTGTAATGATCGATTTTGCGTTGTAGTGTACTTCAATCTTTTTGCCATTAAAGGAACTCCTGGATATTTCATTCAGCGATTCCGTTTCTTCATAACTGCCGACGCGTATGCCAAATACATCACTTAACAAGCCTGGCCTGGTTGATGAAAATACCTGCCCGTTTTCGCCCACAACAGCGGAGTTGCTGGTCATGATAACCGTTCCGCCATTATTTACGAAGTCACGAATTTTAGCAGCAGTAGGCTCATCCATAACGGTAAGGCCCGGTACAAGTAACAGCTTATAGTTCAATGCACTTCGGCTGATTTCAACTACGTTGGCGTCCATGTTACGCTCATAGAACAAATTAAAGCAGGCCTGAAGCTGTTCGTCATGTTTTTCTGGAAAAAAACGGCTGGCAATTTGGCTGGGGAAGGAGAAAGCCATGCCCACTTCAGGCTGGGATTTATAAGGAAAATATTTTTCAATCTTTTTAAATTCTGCGGCAATCTTTTTATATTCATCATACTTGCGGTTTGGTATACCATCCCAGTCTATCATCCCTTCCAAATATTGTTCTTCGCCGGCGTGCATACTTTGCCAGGTCCATCCGCAAACCATCTGGTTGCCGTACATCAGCGTGGCATAAGCCGATTTCCTGATTGAATTCGGAACGGCAGTCATGGTGGTAAACTCGGTGCACCAGAAAGGATTGGTACTCTCGAATTGAATGCGTGAGATTCCAAATAAAGCATTCATAATTCCCCCGTTGCTTATTAATGAATTTCCGGGATAGAAACCGCAGCCTTCCCTTGTCATTTTTCCGGAATAAGCGATCTGGGAATAATCAAAATATTTTAACTCGCTGTAATACCAGGCGTTCGTATTTACCAAAGCATCCGGTGCGTTCGTATTTACCTTACCAATTACTTTCAAAAGAAACCGGTTGATTTCGTCAGAAACAAAACGCCTGAAATCAAGCATTCGCTCAGGCACATCGGTAGGATGCGTCGCTACCGGAAAACCAATTTCTTCAAATTGATTCAGTTTTCTTGACCAGCGTTGCGTTGCCCAGGCTTTGTTGAGGCTGTCCAGACTGGAGTATTTGTTTTTTAGCCAGACAATAAACCGTTGCCTGGCAGTTTCGGAATAGGAAATTCTTCCGTCCCCGGATTCGTTGTCTATTCCGAAAGCTAATAGTGCCGGATGATTACCGTATCTTTTACACATGGCATCGGCAAATTGCAAAGCATATTGCTGATACATAGGATCACCAATGTCTTCCATATAACGATGGTTTGGATATTGAACATCACCATTTACATCTACAATATCAATGGAAGGATATTTATGATGTAACCAGATGGGTGCGGGTCTGATGGCAATATCAAGAATAACCTTGATTCCTGCCGTATCCAGCATATTCATAACCGTGTCAAACCAGGCAAAGTCGTATTTGCCTTCGGATGGTTCATAACTGTCCCAGGCCAGATGGCCGAGTCTCAAAGTTTTAAAACCTGCTTCTTTCATTAGTTGGATATCTTTTTTTATTTTCTCAGGGTTTTTGTCATCCTGCGGATGATAATTGGCGCCAACATATAATTGGGAATAGCCGGTGATTTTGGAAAGGAACAGAATTACAGCCAGGATAAATGCGTGTTTTATTCTTATGTTCATGATTTTAATAAACTTGTTTTGAAAATCAAAAAGGAAATTTTGAATTAGCCTTTTGCTCTTGTCGATAGTCTCTTTTAAAAATGCACTTCACTAAGTTCAGTATTTCTGTTGAAGTTCCAATTATTTAAACTGGCATACTGATACGCGCTGTGTATCATTTTGTTTTTCGTTTGTGTGAAAAAAGAAGTCGCCCATACTATTTTTCATTTATCAGGTAGCTAATACCTGAAAGCTATATAAATGTGTTTAAAGCCCGGTAACTTAAATTTTTAAAACAACCCAAAAGTCTGAAATCAAGGAGGGGCGGTCGATCATAAACATGAAACGGATTGGCATTTTCAGAATGGATTTGCAAACGTTTGAAGGGACACGGCATTTTTTGA
>DATCAO010000209.1:0-3885 GCA_036512575.1 Puia sp. | reverse complement strand
TTGCCCGCAGAAAAAGGCGCAAGACTGGTCAATTTCTTTCAGCAGGATTCTTCCGGAGCAATAAAAAAACAGGCAAAAACTTTTGGGGGATACCTGGACATGAATTACCCGCTTCAGAAAACCGATTATTTTTCAGCCGGCGGCGGTTTGGTATCTACCGTGTACGACTATGCGATTCTCCTGCAGATGTTATTAAACAACGGAACCTATAATGGCGTACGTCTCCTATCGCACAATACGGTGCGTATGATGACTATGAACCAGATCGGCGACCTGTTTGTCAATCTCAGTGGTGTCACCTCTGAAAATAAATTCGGTTTCAACTTTGCCATTATTACTGAAAACGGAAGCCGGTTAGGGCCGAGCCAGGCAGGTACATATGCTTGGGGTGGCATATTTTCAACCGGGTACTGGGTGGATCCCAAAGAGGATATGTTCGTTATCATCTACCGGCAAATGTGGGGACCGCATGTTGGGGATACCGACCAGGAATTCAAGCCCCTGGTGTACCAGGCGATCAATGATTGATCTTTGAAAGTCCCGGTCTTTCGCTGGTCGTTTTTGCCTTTGCTAGTTTTTCGGCTTCTCCCAACAATTTGAGAAACTCTTTGCGGTATCCTTCCTTGTCGTCCCCCAAAGCACTTTTAGCCAATATATACGCCTGATCATAAGATGCTTGTTGTTTGAATGCAGAGTTTCTGAGCAGCATGCCAAATTCAGCCACAGCGGAAACAAACTGAAAATTATTGGAAGTTTCACTCGTTAATGATTCTTCAGTCACAGTATGGACGATCAGCCGGCTGGTATCCGCGTCAGGTTTCTTATACCGAAATTTTATCGTCATCAATTCATCCGTTGCATCCCTCATTTCAATTTTCGCTTTTCTCTGATATCTCAACGGATCTACCTTTTGGGAGAATTCATCTGTAACGCCGACCGGGATCAGTTCATATATCGCGGTTACCGTATGTCCGCTGCCCAGTTCCCCCGCGTCTTTGCTGTCATTATTAAAATCCTCTTTACTCAACATCCTGTTTTCATAACCAATCAGCCGGTAAGATTTCACCTTAGCTGGATTAAATTCAATCTGGAGTTTTACATCTTTGGCAATCGTGAACAGCGTACCACCAAATTCGTTAACCAACACTTTTTTTGCTTCCATTTCATTATCTATGTAGGCGTGATTGCCGTTTCCCTTGTCAGCCAGCTTTTCCATCTTAGCGTCTTTGTAATTTCCAACGCCGTATCCGAGGACGGTCAGGAACACGCCCGTTTTCTTTTCCTTTTCGATGATCTGATCGAGCTCCGAATCACTACTCGGTCCCACATTAAAATCTCCGTCCGTACAAAGGATGACACGATTATTTCCATTCACGATAAAATTTTCTTTAGCTATTTTGTAGGCCAGTTCAATACCGGCGCCTCCTGCGGTGGAGCCACCCGCTTCGAGTCCGTCGATGGCGTTTTTAATTTTAGTTTTTTCAGATCCGGGGGTAGCCGGCAAAACCAGGCCCGCATTACCGGCATATACCACGAGAGAAACGCGGTCTTTTTCCCGCAGCTGATCCACCAGCAGTCTGAGGGAACTTTGCACCAGCGGCAATTTTTCCGGTTCCATCATCGAGCCCGATACATCAATTAAAAATACGAGGTTGGAAGCAGGCAGGTTCTCCGTTGGGATCCTTTTTCCCTGCAGACCGATCATGACCAGCTGATGTTCCGGATTCCAGGCACAGGCACTGACTTCCGTATTGATGGAAAATGGATCGTTGTTTGCCGGTTGCGGGTAGTCGTAATGAAAGTAATTGATCAACTCTTCGATCCGCACCGCACCCGCTGGCGGCAGTTGACCTTCACGAAGAAACCTGCGCACATTGCTATAGGAACCCGCATCAACGTCGATGGAGAATGTCGACAAGGGATTTTCCGTAGCGGTCAAAAATGAATTTTCCGTAATCGCATCGTATTCTTCGGTATTGAATGAGGTGCTGTCAACATTTTGGAAATTGTTGACATGATCTTTATGCATCCTGGTTTTTCGGTCTTCATAAAAATCGGGGCGCGCTTTATAATTATAGATGCCGGTACCGGAAACAGGTGAGGAGACACTCCCTGTGATATCCGTTTTCTTTGCAGTCCCATAACCCGTCACCACGACTTCATGGAGTTGCCGAACCGAAGGTTTGAGTGCAATTTGCACAGGCCTCCCGTTCACACTTAACGAAAGTTCCTGCTGGTCATAACCGACCATCTGAATGATCAGGACGACCTGCTGGCCGGATACCTGGAGGGAAAAACTTCCGTCGGGTCCACTGACTACAAAATGATGGCTCTGCTTCTCCATAATCGTCGCTCCTACAACCGGCGCTCCGTCGGGGTCCTTTACAAATCCTGTGATTCTATACTGCTGAAAAGGGACAAATGCCATAAGGGACATAGCCACGATAAAACAAGCTGAAAATAAGTGTCGCATGGTGAATGGTTTATTTCCAGATGCCATCCTTTTTGCAATTACATAAGCTCCGGTGAAATATTTTCTTTATTTTACCAACGCCTGTTGAAAGCCGGCGTTAATCCCTTGTCATTTTTAAAAAGCAAACACCCTTCATCGCTGCCTGATACTGAACTGGTTGGCCTGTACAAACAATCCGCTGACATCAGTATTTTATCGGAATTATACCAGCGTTATATGGAGCTGCTCTATGCCGTTTGTCTGAAATATTTGAAAGATCCGGAAACGGCTAAGGACGCGGTAATGGCGATCTTTGAGGAACTGATTGTTAAATTGAGAATCCATGATGTCAGTTATTTCAGGGGTTGGGTCTATATGGTGGCCAAAAACCATTGCCTGATGCAGTTGCGGAGTCAAAAACAAATGCCGATGGAAGGGATCCCGGATTTTATGCAATTGGAGGACAGTCTGCATCCTGACGGGGTATTTGAAAAAGAAACTCATCTGAATCAACTGACGAAGTGCATCGATGCTCTGTCGTCAGACCAAAAACAAACTGTTCAACTTTTTTACCTGCAGGAAAAATCCTACAAGGAAATAGCGGAGCTGACCCATTCGGAATGGAATACAGTGCGGAGTCTGATTCAAAATGCGCGCAGAAATTTAAAAAATTGTATGGAGAATCATTTAGCCAATAAAGAATAACAGACCGATGACCATGTTGACATGAAGGAGGAAAAAAAACATATGCATTATTCCACAGAATATTTGCAGAAATACCTGAACGGGGAACTCACTGCCCAGGAAATGCAGGCATTGGAAAAACACGCCCTGGAAGATCCGTTTTTATCTGATGCGATTGAAGGTCTGGAAGAAGCGGGTAAACATGCTGTATCATTTGAAGCCAGCGTAGCGGATCTTCAAAAAAGACTCGTAAAAAGGGTTCGTACACAAAAAAAGAAACGGGGAATCGTTTTCATGTTCCCGCGCTGGCAGGTAGCCGCATCGATTATCTTTCTGGCTGCCATGACTACACTTACGATCACCCTGATCAAAAACAACAGTGCGCAGAAACCCATTTCTTTGGTAAATAAAAAAGATACGCAACAGGCCGCTGTTCATCCTGCGCCTGCGATGGTTCAAAATAAGGCAGACTCGACTACCATTGAACAGAAAGCAGAGCCCCCCGTAGTGACTCGGATTGCACAGGCTCATGAAAAAGATAAAGGAATAGTGGTCAACCGACACCAGGCAGCTGCACCCACAGCCGACTTCAAAAAAACAGAGCAGTCGGATTCACTCCATTATATCCAGGGCCTCGTTTTGGATGATTCGGGAAAGGCCATTGAATCAGCCGTTGTCCGTTTGTATGGTAAGGAGCAGGCAACAGCCACCGACTCCAATGGTTATTTCAAACTATATTTAAAAAATAA
>DATCAO010000208.1:0-6519 GCA_036512575.1 Puia sp. | reverse complement strand
AAATGCCCGCCAGTCCGCCATTCGGGCAATCGTTATATACATATTTCTGCGTCAGGGTGGCTGCATCATAACCTATGATCCATCCATGGTATGGCGACCAGTCGCAATGGGAAGCCCAGGAAATATATACTACTCCCTGATAAAGTAACAATGCCGGACGCTGGTTTTGCGTCTGCTGGTTAAAAGTAATGGTTGTTCCACTACTTCCGTCTCCGGTTCCATTAACTACTGCTGTAATGAATACGGGTGCGACCTTATCCGCACCGGTGATCAGGTCCAGCGCATGCAGATATTGAACAAAAGTAAAGGGTGCCACACGGGTTACACTGCGTGATACCACATAAATTGTTCTGGTCAGGGTATCAATCACCGGCGTGCCGACGATGCCCATATTTCCGCTGAAATCATAATAATTACCCCCGCAGGCTCCGGTCATATCAGAATTCTTTATCGGCCTGTAGGAATTTGTATTACCGGGGTTGTACGTGAGACTACTGTGCCAATATGGATTCATTGTGGCCGAGTCGTCCCCATCAAAAGCATATACGCTGTTATTGACAGTCGCAACGATCACGATATTGTGGGTTCCTCCACCGATATTCACCTGGTTAATGATCAGGGGCTGACAGTATATCTGATCGTCTACCGCCCGGGTAAATATTTTTCCGAAACTACCCCCGCTCACATTGGCCTGCGTTAACAGAGATTCTGCAGGGTTCCATCCTGTTCTTTTCAGATCGTTGTGTTGGGTGACCACCTGTTGGGCCTGCAGCGACAAACTGCTGAACAGTAGAAAAACCAGGCGAAGAATGTTGTAATAGTAAGGGAGACAGGATTTTAGGGATTCGGTTCGCAGCATTCGATTCATTTGAAATGGAGCACTGCTAAAAATATCACTTTATTTTCATTTTGCCTATCGCCAGGCGGTCAGCCCGACCCATACGGTTGGTTATCCCAGTTAGAACAAATACGGACGGGAATGATACCCGGGCCTGCGGTTCTTCATAATTTCCTAACACAGACTTCATGATGGCATCATATCGGGAGACTAATTTTGACCCATGAATCAAATCCGTCAATTTGCAACCAGGGTTGGCATTTGGTTATTCCTTGCCGGCGTAGCTATTTTTTATCCGTCGTTGAGATCATATAAAATCCATTGACGGATTTTATAAACCGATACCGTGGATGAAAATATTATATGCAATTCAGGGAACGGGTAATGGCCATCTCAGTCGCGCCAGGGAGATCATTCCGCTACTTCAGCAAAAAGGAGAACTCGACCTGCTCATCAGCGGAACGCAGGCTGATGTCGAACTTCCTTATACAGTAAAATACCGCTTCAAAGGACTCTGTTTTGTTTTCGGAAAAAAAGGCGGCATCGATGTGATGGCAACATACCGGAAAGGGAACCTGAAAAGATTGTATGACGAGATCAGGAGTCTCCCTGTCGAAAATTACGATCTCGTAATCAGCGATTTTGAACCCGTCAGTGCGTGGGCCTGCAAGAGGACGCATATACATTGCGTAGGGCTCAGCCACCAGGCAGCCGTGATTCATCAGAATGCTCCGAAGCCTTCTAAAAAAGACCTGCTCGGTAAAGCCATTCTTCTTCACTATGCCCCCGTATCCAGGGCCTATGGTTTTCATTTTTCGGAATATGGCGCAGATATTTTTACGCCCGTCATCAGAAGTGAAATCAGAAAACTGAGTCCGGAAACCAGATTACATTATACCGTTTATCTTCCCGCATATTCTGATAAGAGGATCATCAGGATCCTTTCTTCGATAAAAAATATTGAGTGGCAGGTCTTCAGCAAGCACAGCAGGAAAACGTACCGGGAAGGAAACGTATTTATCCGGCCAATAGAAAATGATGCGTTCATTGAAAGCCTGGTCAGTTGTACCGGCATTCTCTGCGGTGCCGGTTTTGAAACACCCGCGGAAGCCCTGTTCCTCCAAAAAAAGCTCCTGGTTATTCCAATGAAAGGTCAGTATGAGCAACAGTGCAATGCTGCTGCGCTGGCCACGATGCATGTTCCTGTATTGAAATCGTTAAAGGAAAAACACCTGGATAAAATAAAATCATGGACTCAGGAAAAGCAGTCTGTTCCGGTTTCTTACCCTGACAAAACAGAAGATATCATCAACCTGGTGATCCGCGAAAACAGCCACCTGGCAGTCCCTTCCAACAAGATGCCGGGTAACACCGTTCATTCAGTAAAGAATCTGAAAGAAAAAAGCCTGGAGCGTATATTAAAACAATCAGGCAACTGACATGCCATTCAACCGCTCCGCTTTCGGTGAAGATTTCAAATGGGGAGTATCTACTGCCGCTTACCAGATAGAGGGCGCGCACGATGCCGACGCCAAAGGATTTTCCATCTGGGATGAATTTACCCGGAAAAAGAAAAAAATACGGGGCGGTCATCATGGAGATATGGCATGCGATTTTTATAACCTGTATCCGCAGGACATCCGTCTGCTCAGCGAATTGAACATTCCGAACTATAGGTTCTCCATTTCCTGGAGTCGTATATTTCCACAGGGCACAGGCAGCATCAATCAAAAAGGAGTTGATTATTACAATCGCATAATCGATATGCTCCTTAGCCGGGGTATTGAACCCTGGGTCACACTATACCATTGGGATTTGCCAGCTGCCCTCGAAAATAAGGGGGGATGGACAAACCGGGACATCCTGAATTGGTTCAGTGATTTTACAGCATGCTGTGTGAAACAATTCGGCGACCGGGTAAAGTACTGGATGATTCTGAATGAGCCCATGGTTTTTACGGGCGCCGGATATTTTCTTGGCATTCATGCCCCAGGAAAAAAAGGATTGAATCCTTTCCTGGCTGCAGTTCATCATGCAGCTCTATGTCAGGCTGAAGGCGGAAGGATCATCAAAAGCCTGCTAGGTGATTCGATAGTCGGTACAACATTTTCTTATTCTCCGGTTGGGCCCTGGCGGGACAATGACAGGGACCGGGCTGCAGTAATAAAAACAGATGCCCTCCTGAATCGTTTGTTTATAGAACCCCTGCTGGGTATGGGATACCCGGTAAAGGAGCTGAAAATTTTACAGGGCCTTGAAAAATATTACAAAGACGGGGACAGTAAAAAAATTGCCTTCGATATGGATTTCGCGGGACTTCAGAATTACACCCGGGAAATCGTCCGGCACTCTTTTTTAATGCCGTTTATCGGGGCCAGACCTGTTAAAGCCAGCAAAAGAAATGTGGAGTTCACACAAATGGACTGGGAAGTGTACCCTTCATCGATTTTTGAAGCCATCATGCGCTGGAGTCAATACAAAAATCTTAAAGAAATCATTGTTACGGAAAACGGAGCTGCATTTGAAGACCATCTGAATCAGGGCGCTGTTCACGACCCCAGAAGATTGAATTATTTGGAAAATCACATCAGGCAGGTGTTAAAAGCCCGCCAGGCAGGTGCGCGCGTAAACGGATATTTCGTGTGGACCCTGCTCGACAATTTCGAATGGGCAGAAGGATATACCCCAAAATTCGGGTTGGTACATGTAAATTTTGAAACACAGGAGAGAATCATCAAATCGTCTGGAAAATGGTATGCTGATTTTCTCGGGAGGGATCCCTCAGCGGATATCTTTTAATCCTACCATCTGGTGTTTTTCCTGGTCCCAGATTTTCAAACGGAGGCAGGCCACCACCTCTCTTATTTTCAGGGAAGTGCGTTTGCACTGCTGCAGCTCCTTAAAATGTTTCATCACTTCCGGAAGGCGGTAAAAGGGAATTTTGGAATTCAGGTGATGAATATGATGGTAGCCGATATTGCCGGTGAGCCAGGCCATAACCGGATTCATCACCATATAACTGGAAGACTCCATGGCAGCTTTTTCATATGCCCAATCATTATTTTCGGAAAATGTGACTCCAGGAAAATTATGCTGTGCATAAAACAGGTAGGCCCCCATGGCAAAGCCAATCACAAAGGGCAGAAAAAATAAAAAAAACCAAATCTGCCAGCCCAGAAGAATAAACAACAGAACCGAAACAGCAACATGTACAACCAGGGCGATAAGTGAATCGTAATGTTTACGCGGATTGCTTACAAAAGAAGCAATACACATACCGAAAATAAACATGGAAAAATAGCCAAGTGCAATCGTAGCCGGGTGCCGGATGGCCAGGTATTCGAATTTCTGGCGGCCGCTCATCTCTTCGTACTTTTTTTTCGTGGCGATGGGATAAGAACCGATGCTCGCACTGAATAATTTTGAATTGTGGTTGTGATGATGATCGTGGGAGCGTTTCCAGATACTGGTCGGTGACAGAATAAAATATCCGAATACTGTCATGATCCATTTAGCCGGTCTCGAGTGCGCAAGTATGGAATGATGCTGATGATCGTGATAAATGATAAAGGAACGAACCAGCAACAAGCCGGCAAGCACACTGAAAAAAAGGCGGGCTGCAACAAACGGAATCAGTAAGATGGCTGCAAAAGTCAGTGCAAGGAAAAGTAATGTGGATAACATGTATACCCAGCTTTTACTCCTGATTTCTTTTGCAAATGGTTTTGTGGCTAAAATGAGATCTTTACCGGAAAGCATAGCCGTACTATTAATTTTTAGGTCGTTCGTGTTTCCATCTCCGGTGTGTCCACAACCAGTTCTCTGGTTGACTCCGGATATCAGCTTCCAGCTTTCTGGTATGTATTTCGGTAATCGTCCCGCTTTTCTGAATAATCGAAGGTAGTTCAATTCTTTCAGCTAACACCTTGTAGTAGCCTCTTTTAACTCTTCGAATACTAATATATACGATCGGATAATGAATTTTTAACGCGATTTTTTCAATTCCCAGAAAAACCGGTGTGTCCTGATTTAGAAACTCCATCCAGTATGCATTAGAGGGCAGAGGGGACTGGTCTGCGATAAAGGCAGTTGCTGTTAAAGAACCTCTGTTCTTCAGCATATCCCGCAATGTATCTTTCATCGGAATCAGTTTGGTTCCAAAGCGGGTACGCATCCGGTAAACGAGGCCGTTAAAATATTTATTGGATAACGGATGATAAATGACGTATAACTGATGCCTGCAACAGATGCTAAACGTATTACCTCCCCATTCCCAATTTCCAAAATGACCCATGACCACCACGAAACTCTGATTCTCCCTGGCCAACTGGTCAAAAATAGCCTGGGTTTCAGGTTCGAACCGGCAATGATTCACCATGTTTTCCCTCGAGATGGTTAGCGTTTTGAAAGTTTCCAGAAAAAGATCACAGAAATAACGGTAAAAACGTTTTTCTATTTCCCGGATTTCCTTATCCGTCTTTTCAGGAAATGAATTGATCAGATTTTGCGAAACAATTTTCCGACGGTAGCTCAAAATATAATAAAGGAGGATGTAGACCAGATCCGAAAAAAAATAAAGTATGGGAAAGGGCAAGAGGGCAAGCAGGTAAATAAAAGGCAGACTAACCCAGTAAAAAAGGCCTGATAAAATACTTTTCACAGCGAAAAAAAATCAAAGATATGGCAATATTTCATAGTAGATTGCGTTATCATTTGTTATGATTTACCCAATGAGCGGCAGACTCTGCAGGCTATTCACGTTTATTTTCTTGATACAGATCATGTGCAGTTGCAATAAAAGCAATCCCCTGGTGACTGACACGCCAGCCGACTACTATCCCATGCACGTTGGAAATTATATTATCTACCGGATGGATTCCTTAAAATTTATCAATGTCGGATCTGAAGACACTGTGATCAGTTATCTGGCCAAGGAAGTTGTAGAAGACAGCATTTCCGACAACCTGGGACAACCCAGTTATCGTGTGGTTCGTTATCTGAGTGATACGACTGGCACTTCGGGATGGGCACCTTCAATAGCTTATATGGTAACGCCACTCAAAGGCTCCGTAGAAGTAGTGGAAAACAATTTGCGTATTATCAAAATGGTCACTCCCGTTCAGGACTGGATCAGCTGGCTCGGAAATATATATCTTGATACCAAGTCAGACACTTCGTCTATAGCTTATATGGATGGATGGAATTATACCTATGCCAATACCGGTCAGCCCTTTGACGTGTTGGCGGGAACAATTCCCGTAACTGTAACTGTTAATGAGGCCGATGCGGTAACGGGTTCACCAAACGGATCTTTTACACAAACTATTTTTAGTCAGGAAGTTTACGGTAAAAATATCGGGCCCATTTATAAAAAATTCCTGTACACCGCTTACCAGTCGCCCGATGTGGACTATCCGTCTGGTGTCACTATCGGCTATGGACTGACTTTTAATATGGTATCCCATAATTAATGGACCGGCGACTCCTTTTGGTTCTACTAGTCTTTTTCTGTCAGCAGGCGACTGCACAGGAATTTAAATTCCTGGTCCGGTTCAGGGATAAAAGCAATAATGGTTTCAGTCTTTCCGATCCGTCTTCTTTTCTTTCAGCCAAATCTATCCTGCGTCGTCAGAGACAGCATATTCCGATTGATTCTACGGATCTGCCAATATCGGCAATTT
>DATCAO010000207.1:0-2408 GCA_036512575.1 Puia sp. | reverse complement strand
TGAAAAATGACAAAGGCGAATTGGATAGTGTCTTTAGTATCGGCACGGATATTACAGATCTGGAACTGTATATTTTACAGATACAGGACTTAAAGTCAGCGCTGGAAAAGGAAAACCTGATGCTGAAGGGGGAACCGCCGGCAGATGGGATGGATGCAGAAATTATCGGGACCAGTGAAGCGATTAAATATGTTATTCACAAGGCCAGGCAGGTAGCGTCTACCAGTGCTGCGGTTTTGCTTGAGGGTGAAACCGGTGTCGGAAAAGAATTATTTGCGGATTTGATTCACCAGCACAGCCTGCGCAGTGAATTACCTTTTGTTAAAATAAATTGTGGCGCGATGCCCGCTGAACTGATGGAGGATGAATTGTTCGGCCATGAAAAAGGTGCTTTTACGGGTGCCATCCAGGTTCGGAAAGGAAGATTTGAGATTGCAAACGGCGGCACCATTTTCCTGGATGAAATCGGCGAACTCCCGCTTGCATTGCAGCCGAAATTATTGAGGGTATTACAAACTGGCAGTTTTGAACGAGTCGGAGGCCAGCAAACACTGCAGGTGGACGTCAGGGTGATTGCTGCCACCAATCGTATCCTGGCAAAGGAAGTCCGGGAAGGCCGGTTCCGGGATGATTTATTTTACCGCTTAAATGTTTTCCCGATCACCATTCCCCCGCTTCGCAACCGGCATGAAGATTTACCCATGTTAATTCAATATTTTATAGATAAAAAAAACAAAAAGCATAGTAAGTCCATTCAATTTGTTTCCAAATCGGATATGAACTGGCTCCTTCATTATGACTGGCCGGGCAATATCAGGGAATTACGTAATGTCATCGAACGCGCAGTCATTTCAAGTTCTGGTGATACCCTTCATATTGATCATATAACTCTTGAATCAAGCGGAGACCTCATGCATGCTCACCATTCTTCCTCCCTTGAACAGAATGAAAAAGATTATATCCTTAAAGTATTACAGGAATGCCATTGGCAAATCGCCGGCAGCGGCGGGGCCGCAGAGAAACTGACCATCAATCCCAGCACGCTTCGCTCGAGGATAAAGAAATTGAATATAGACCGCCCCCTCAACGACAATTCCTGAATTCCGCCTCCATTTGATTCTAAACGTGAAATGATGAACGCGATATTTCGCGTCCGCGTGGGATTTCACATCCGATCCTGCTCTTCAGCATACAACATTTTCTTACTGCAAATATTTTTTAGTTGATATGTATCAACATTTTAGACAGTTCCTGCTGCTCTGATTTTTCTTTTGGCATGCAATTCGTTTAGCTCAATTCCCGGTTAACCTCCTCTGTTCGTTCCGCATCCTCTCCAAACCTGTTCGATTGTTCAACTAGTTTTTAATGAAAATGTCATGTATGCAAAAAATGCAGTTCATTTTTTGAAAATATCCGGCGAGATAGCCGGCAATAAGGAAAAGGAATTTAAACAGACGGTTCAGTTTGTCTTTAATCAGCTTCCCGCAGAATGTATAGAGCACAATCTTTCAGAGGATGTTCATAACGGAAGATCATTCTTTGTTTCCTTCCGTTGGTCCAATGAGACTTCGCTGTTAAAGTTCATGCGAACCGCGGACTACCAGTTGATAACGGGTGCCTTTACAGTGTTGGGTCGTTTGGCAAAATCTGAACATGGAGAGATTGTGTAAATGATGCATAGATGTAAAAGAACCATATCAATCAACTATATATGAAGACAACCTAAGTAAGATTTCCGGCCTGGTGATTTAAATATATGAATAACTGTAGCTATTCTAAATATGAAATAAACAGTCTCGATATATTCTTGTGCTAATGCCATCCTGCCTTATCTAAATTTCCTTACCACCAGATTAGCCTCTCTGTAATCTTTAATCAACCTTTTTAAAAAATAAAAAAAAGGGAATGGGAAAATATTGTCTTAACGAGATGAATTCAACAAGCGGTACTAATTATCTAAAATAAAATCTGAAAGTATGAACAGAAGACAAATCAACACTACTTACTCAGGAGAATTTATACTGCAGCTTATTCAGGTGTTTTACTAATAGGTAATTGTAGATCACATCAAAATGAAAAAAAATAATTTATGAATTACACTAAACAGGATCTGAAATCAACTAACACCAAATACCCGATTTCAAAGGAGTTTTTCGCCGAGATCTGGCGGGCACTTGGCGGAGACGAAACCTGGCTCGACCGGGTTCGCTTTCATGGCGACGGTGCAATGCCCTCACCATGGGCCGTGACGGATTTCGCTGCTGCGACGCTTGCCGCCGCAGGGGCCGCTTTGGGTGAACTCCTGGAGGCCGCGGGCAACGAACCCTCCATGGTTGAAGTAGACAGAGTGCTTGCGAGCGGGTGGTTTCACATCTTTCCCATGCCACCTTCAAAAGTACTACCCGGAT
>DATCAO010000206.1:0-3976 GCA_036512575.1 Puia sp. | reverse complement strand
GAGTCTTTCGGGTCCGAATTTTTCCACACAAAAAGAAGCCATGGCCGATCCGACGATGATGGCGGTTTTCAAATTCTCAAATGAAATATCCCGGCTGCGGGCCAGGTGACCCATGAATCCACCGGAAAAAGTATCTCCTGCACCTGTGGGATCAAACACGTCTTCCAGGGGCAGGGCCGGTGCAAAAAATACATTGTTACCGTGAAATAATAATGCTCCGTGCTCGCCCTTTTTGATGACCAGGAATTTTGGTCCCATTTCCATAATTTTCCTCGCTGCTTTCACCAGGGAATAATCACCGCTCAATTGCCTGGCTTCTTCATCATTGATCATTAAAACATCAACCATCCTAAACACCTTCTTCAGATCTTCCAAAGCACTGCTGATCCAGTAATTCATAGTATCGAGAGCTATCAGGCGCGGACGGATTTTCATTTGTCCGATCACGCTGATCTGTGTTGAGGGATGCAGGTTTCCCAGCATCAGGAATTCAGATTGCTGATAACTGGGCGGAATAACGGGGTTGAAATCGCCCAATACATTGAGGTCAGTGACCAGTGTATCGCGCGTATTCATGTCCATATGGTAGCGCCCGCTCCAGAAAAATGATTTTTTATTTTTTACCCTTTCCACGCCTTCAAAAGATGCACCTTTTGCCTCCAGTGCTTTAATTTCAGATTCTTCAAAATCATTGCCGATGATACTCACCAGCTGAATGGGCTTAATGAAATTCGAAGCCGCATAAGCCGCATATACTGCCGCTCCGCCTACAATCTTGTCTCTTTTACCAAAAGGAGTTTCAATGGCGTCATAAGCGATACTGCCAACACAGATAAGTGACATAGTGATGTATATATGATCAAATAACCGGAAAGCCGGCAAAACGCTGCAAACCTACAGGTTTTTGACCGCAGCATGAAAACGAAATGGCACAAAAAACCTACCACGGTGATGTGGTGGGCTCAAGGCAAACCCCATCTGAACCGACACACACTTGTTGCATATCTTTGGGTTGGCATGGCCAGAATCAGGAGCAAAAAGAACAGCACGAAAAAAGACATCATCATCGAAAAAGCTTCCAAGCTTTTCCGGGAGAAGGGATTTGGTGCAGCTTCCATGCGCGACCTGGCAGGTCATGTAGGGGTGGAAGCAGCCAGCCTGTACAACCACATAAGGTCAAAATCTGAAATCCTTCAGGCCATCTGTTTTAAAGTGGCCAATGATTTTCTTTCCCACCTGGAAGCCGTTCAGGCGAGTCCCGCTCCTTCACTGAAAAAACTGGAACTCATCATTCGTTTTCATATCCGGATGATGATGGACCAATATGAATTCGTATATATTTCAGATCATGAATGGCGGCATCTACCGGAACCCTATCTGTCGAATTTCCTGAACCAGCGAAGGAACTACCGCCGCAGTTTGTCCGACCTCATCGCCCGGGGCATTGAACAGGGCGAGATGAAATCCATCGAACCCTATGTGGCAGTGCTGACCCTGCTTTCAGCAATCAGCGGCATTGAATCCTGGCACCGCTCCAGAAAAACCATTGCACCCGACGTGCTGGAAAATAATATGGTCAAATACCTGATCGAAGGTTTAAAGAAATAAATGTGGCAAAACATTTTCGTCCCCTGAAGATCCTGGATATCCGGAATGAAACAGCCGAATGTGTTTCGATTTCATTCCGGATCCCTGATGAGTGGAAGGATGAATTTACATTTCAGGCAGGACAAAATATAACGCTGAGATCCGCGGTCTGCGGTGAAGATTTGCGCCGGTCTTATTCCATTTGCAGCAGTCCCCGAGAAAATGAACTTCGCGTGGCAATAAAAAAACAGGAAGGCGGAAAGTTTTCTTCCCATGCCCATGAGCATTTTAAACCGGCCATGGAACTGGATGTATTAGCGCCAACTGGTAATTTCGTCCTCAACCTGCATCCCGAACATCAAAAACATTATATCGCATTCGCAGCAGGTAGTGGCATCACTCCGGTGATTTCATTGCTCAAAACGATTCTCAACGATGAACCCCTGAGTCGCTTCACCCTGGTATATGGAAACAAAAACAGAAGCAGCGTCATTTTTCGGGAAGAACTCCTTGACCTGAAAAATGATTACCCCGAGCGTTTTCAGCTGATCTTCATTTTCAGCCGCGAAAAAATGGACGCACCGGTATTTGAAGGACGTATTGATGCTTCCAAATGCGAGATGATTTTCAAACATATCATTCCGCCGGGCCCCGACAAGGAATATTTGTTATGCGGCCCGGCGCCGATGATATTCGCCGTGCGTGACTGGCTGCATTCCAAAAATGTCGCTGAAAAGAAAATCCATTTCGAATTATTCTCCGACCCGGGTGAGTCTGGTTCCACCTACAAAAAAATCAACACCGAAACAGAACTGCCTGTTGGCAAAAAATCCCTGGTGACCATCCGGCTGGATGGCATGTCATCGGAATTCCAAATCCCGGTAGAAGGGCCGACGATCCTCGAAGCCGCCATTCAGGCCGGCGCCGACCTGCCCTATGCCTGTCGCGCCGGTGTCTGCGCAAGCTGTAGGGCAAAACTCGTTGAGGGGAAGGTGACCATGGATCAGAATTACGCACTGGCCGAAGAAGAACTCGAAGAAGGTTTCATCCTGGCCTGCCAGTCGCACCCCGCGTCAGATAAACTGGTGATCGATTTTGATATCAGGTAACATTCGTGCACCTTTGAAGATGAATCGAAACGATCTTGATATGAAACAGTGCAAATGGTACTCCCCGTTTTTTCAAATACAGCATTATATTCTATTGACCCTGCTAATCTTTGCTTCCGGATATAGTTCCTGCTCAAAAAAAACGACAGATAACAATGGCGGAACCAATCCGCCGCCCGCTCCCGGAACTAATGATATGAGCGCCTGGGTCACGTATGCAGACCAGTCCGCGTTATTACAAAAACAAAACGTTATCCTTTCTTTCGCTACAAATCAAAACACATACCCGGTTATCGAAGTGGACAGTACCCAGACTTTTCAATCCATCGATGGGTTCGGCTTTACCCTTACGGGTGGCAGCGCCTATGTGATCAATCAAATGAACGCCGCTGTGAAAAGCAGCCTGTTGAATGAATTGTTCGGCAGCGATGCTTCGTCTATAGGTATCAGTTACCTCAGGCTTTCCATTGGAGCATCCGACCTGAACGCGGCCGTTTTCAGTTATGATGATATGCCTTCCGGGCAAACCGATACCACCCTGGATCATTTCAGTCTGGGTCCTGATACTACAGATTTGATACCCATACTAAAACAAATCCTGGCGATAAATCCCAACATTAAAATTATCGCAGCACCCTGGAGTGCTCCGGTATGGATGAAGGATAATGAATCTACTGTAGGCGGAAGCCTCTTGCCTGCCTATTATAATGCCTATGCAAAATATTTCGTCAAGTATATCCAGCAAATGAAGGCGCAGGGTATTACCATAAACGCGATCACGCCACAAAACGAGCCGCTGAACCCGGGCAATAACCCGAGTTTATATATGTTGGCAACAGACCAGGCAACATTCATTAAAAATAATCTGGGACCTGCATTTCAGTCTGCGGGTATTACTACCAAAATTGTGGTGTACGACCACAATTGTGATGTTCCCTCATATGCAACAACCATTTTAGGTGATCCCGCCGCCAATGCATTTGTGGATGGCTCCGCATTTCATTTGTATGCCGGAAATATCAGCGCTTTATCCCAAGTGCACAATGCTTTTCCTGCGAAGAATGTTTATTTCACCGAACAGTACACCGCAAACACTTCTGCTTTTGCAGGCGATTTCCAATGGCATATCACGAATGTGATCATCGGTTCGATGTTAAACTGGAGCCGCGTTGCCCTGGAATGGAATCTCGCAAACGATCCGTCCTTCGGTCCGCATACACCAGGTGGCTGCACAACCTGCAAAGGAGCTTTGACGATAAGCGGTTCCGATATTACCAGGA
>DATCAO010000205.1:0-2605 GCA_036512575.1 Puia sp. | reverse complement strand
CTTCGTCTGAAAATTTCAAATTATAATCATCAGCGGCAAATGCACAATCAAAAGGACTCTCTGGATCATAGTGGTTATACACTTTTTCAATTTTGGATATCGCGAGAGGAACCGGCACCGCATTTTTAAGCCGGATCATCAGGAATACATTCTTCCTTTCGAACAGCGTAAAGAATGTCGGATCAGCAGGTTTGTACGGCGATTCCATGATCATGTTTTTCACAACGCCGACAATCAGGTTGTCCCGGTTACGCCAGTGTATGACCTGGCCAACGGGATTTTTCAAACCGGTAAATTGCACCGCCGCTTCGTTCAGGATAAACGCCCCGCTGTCTGTCGGAAAATCCCTCGAGAAATCCCGGCCATCAAGTATCGTCCAGTCGATCGTCTTGCCAAAATCATAACTGACAAACACGGTCCCAATGATCGCCAGTTGATTCGGATCCTTACCCTTCCAACTATAACCCATCATCGCATTTCTCACCCCTGTGGAGGGGCTGGAAGATGCGCTCGCATTCTCCACCACGCCCGTTTGCAGCAGGTCGTTACGCAGGGCGTCGAAATGTTTTTTGATGGATTCCGATTTCATTTCGTTCACGATCAGCCGCTGGGTGCTATAACCAACAGGCCGGTTTTTTGCGAATTGAATCTGCTGGTAAATGATAACGGTTCCGATAATGAGCGCAGTGCAAACGGTGAACTGCCCTACCACCATGATTTTTCTCGGCAGGGTGGAAAACTTTCCGGTCCTGAAATCCCCTTTAAGCACTTTGATGGGCCTGAATCCCGAAAGGAAAAATGCCGGATAACTTCCGGCCACTAACCCGGTAAAACATGCAAAACCCAACAGGCAAACCCAAAAGCCGAAATGAAGAAAAGGAAAGCTCAGTTGTTTTCCTGCGAGCAGATTAAATCCCGGGAGGGCAATCAATAAAATAATAATCGAAAAAATTAGCGCAATGGCTGTCATCATCAGAGACTCCCCGATGAATTGCCGGATCAGTTGAATCCGGGAGGATCCCATGGTTTTACGGATGCCCACTTCCTTAGCCCGCTGACCGCTTCTCGCGGTGCTCAGATTCATGAAATTGACGCAGGCCAGGATCAAAACAAAACTGCCGATGATGCCAAACAGCCGAACAAACTGGATACGTCCTTCACCACCTTTGCCGGCCTCATTAAAATTAGTGTACAAATGCCAGCGGTCCATAGGATGAATCATCAGCACTTCCCAGCCACCCTCGATATGTGGCTTGGTGAGGTTTTTTATTTTGTTGGAAAGACCGGTGAAATTAGCCTGGTCCTGTAACTGAACAAAGACCTGGAAATGATGGTCCAGCCAATCGTCATTATGGGTATTACCCGAATTGTTTTTATTCTCCCAGGCCGCGAGGAATTGAACTTCGCGAAATGTTGTATTGAAAGGCGGGTTTTCATAAACACCCATCACTTTCAGATTGTATTCATGATTAATGGAAATGATTTTATTTAAAGGATCATCATTTCCAAAAAGACTTTTGGCAAGAGATTCACTGATCAGGACAGCTGAAGGATCATTGAAACCGGTGTAATTTCCTTTGATCATATTCAGACCAAGCATGGAAGGGAACGCCCCCTCTGCCCAAAGCCCAGCTGCATTTATTTTTTTATCACCAACCAGCAGTCCCGCATTGATTTCCCGGGTCACCGACACCTGTTTGATTTCATCCCGGTAATTATTCCGCAATGCCGCAGCGATGGGAACCGATGAATATTCCTCCGTATTCGTTATGCCATTAAAGGTTTCGATAGAAGCAACCTCACCGAGCCTGTCATGGTTTTTAAAGTAATGATCGAAACTGATTTCATCCCAGATCCACAAGCCGATCAATATGGCTACAGCCATGCCGACGGCGAGCCCCATGATATTGATGGTGCTGAAAACCTTGTTCTTAAAAAAGTTCCTGTAAGCGATCTGGAAATAATTCTTTAGCATATGGGAAGAATTACAGACCGAAAGTTATAAATAATTTAATGATGGGAAATTGATTCCAAAAAATGCCCCGGAAATGGTACATTTAATCAAGTAGCCAGTCAAACTATGTCACCGTTTTTAGAGATATTGATTCTGTTGGGCGCATTGCAGGGATTTATTATTTCGGCGATGTTGTTTTTTTCCAAACAGGCCAGGCAAAGCAACCGGATACTCGCAGGCCTGATTTTCCTTATGGCGCTCGCCAGTCTCTTTTTATATGTGACAGGTACGAGCTTCTACAATAACTCACCCATACTGGTTTTTCTTTCCAATTTTATTCCCATGATTATTATCATGCCCATGGGACCGCTCATTTATTTTTATATCAGGTCTTTCAGCGAACCGGCATTTATATTCAATAGAAAATATCGCATCCATTTCTATCCGGTCCTGATTGACCTCGTTCCCCAACTTACTGCCATCATATATATTACCGGACTCATATTTAAGTGGTTTCCTAAAAATGATCCTCCCTGGGGTCAGTTTATAGATCAATACAATGTATACGCAGATATACCCCGATGGATTTCCGTCACGATATATTTATGGGCTGCAAACAGGTACCTGAAATCCCAGGCCCATCCGATACCC
>DATCAO010000204.1:0-2459 GCA_036512575.1 Puia sp. | reverse complement strand
CGTCATTTCGTCCAGGATGTTCACCGTGTTTTTATACGTAGCGTCCACCGTGGGTTTGATGACCACCACAAAATCCTTGGGGTCGGTCCGGTTCTTTTTATCGATTACGATACCCCTGACTTTTTTAAAGTCGGTCGGTTTCAGCGTTGCGGCGCTGTCTCCCTCGTAATAATAAATGACATCGTTCTTTCCAAGCAGGAGCGTAATGACCGCAGAGTTCTTCACTTTATTCTGCTCTTCCGGATTTTTAACGTCCTTGGGCAGGAAAAGTCGCATGGCCGTTGGCTGGCTCATGGTCGTGGTAAAGATGAAGAACGTGATCAGCAGGAAACCGAGATCCACCATCGGGGTCAGATCCACCCGGGTAGAGAGTTTTTTTCCTTTTTTGACGCCGGGGCCCTTTTTATGGCCGCCGCCGCCCGAGGTATCCATTTCTGCCATGTCCGATATTTTTAATAGTTAATTATTGAGGTACTTCCTTGGTCCCCTGTTTTTCCTGCTGCTTATACAATTCCGTACCCTGTGGAACCGGAATGGATGCAGTAACCACCTGGAATTTCATCAGGTCGTTCCTTTTCAGTGCGATGATCACACCCTGGAAGGAAGGATACTTCGACGCATCGTCTCCCTTAACGAGTATATTCATCTTCTTGCCTTCAAAAGCTGTCTGTGCAGCCTTGAACCATTCGATCATTTCGTTGTTCGTACTGTCCACCGCCGGAATACCGGGTTTAACCACTTTCTGTAAATCCTCCGGTGTTTTGTCCAGATAAGATTTCAGCTGGCTAAAAGGTGCTCCGATATAAGCATTGGACACCCGGATAAAATTATTCTTTTCCTGATCGGTCAATCCAAGATTATGGGCTGTATTGATGGTTTCAATCATCTCTTTTTTCTCGGCCTGGTTAGATTCAGAAACAGAGAGGTACACTTTTCCGTCCTTATCGATAATCACCATCACCACATCCTTTTCCGGAGCGACCTTGGTCGATACCGAGCTGGGGGTAACGACGGACAGCGCTTCCGGGGGTTTGAACTTGGTGGCCAGGATAAAGAATGAAAGTAATAGGAAGGCCACGTCGCACATCGCCGTCATGTCGATGTTGGTGCTCTTCCTGGGTAACTTTGCTCTTCCCATTTTTTTCTATTTAGATGCTAAATATTCAAGATTCCATAAAGTTGTTAGTTGTAAGTTGTTATCACTGATAACTAACAGCTAACAACTTACTTGTACAGTGATGCAAAACTCTGCGTCAGCGTAAACCCGCTTTCATCAATACCATAGGTAATACCATCGATCCTGGTGGTGAATACGTTATACATAATGATGGAAATGGCTGAAGTTCCGATCCCGAGGGCTGTATTGTACAGGGCCTCAGAGATACCCTGGCTGAGTTTGGCTGCCGCTTCACCGCCGCCGCTGTCGCCCAGGGCTGCAAATGAACGGATCATTCCCATTACCGTACCGAGCAGTCCCAGCAGGGTGGCTACGGAAGCGATGGTTGACAGGAATACCAGGTTTTTTTCAAGCATGGGCAGTTCCAGGGCAGTGGCTTCTTCCACCTCTTTTTGAATAGCCAGTACTTTTTGCTCCGTATCCAGGTCGGTTACGGTGATCATTTCTTTGTATTTACGCAGGCCGGCCTTCATTACGTTTCCAACACTTCCTTTCTGGCGGTCACATTCGGCAATGGCACTGTCTACATTTTTGTTAGCCAGGTGATACTGGACTTTACGGATGAATTCATTGATATTTCCGCTGCCGGTTGCTTTGGAAACGGTCAGAAATCTTTCAACTACAAAAGTTAATACGGTAAGCAGGCAGCCAATCAGGATGGGAACGATGATGCCCCCAAGGTACATACGGGCAATGGCTGATTTGGCTCCCTCGTGATTGGGCCAGAAACCACCATTTAAATCGGGTTTGGTAAAATTGTCAGGATTACCAATTAAAAACCTCCAGATAATAAAACCAAGAATAACACACACAAGCGGAGCGACCCAGGAAATCGAGTTACCCTTTTTTGGAGTCTGGACACTTGTTGCTGGTTTCGCTGCAGCCGTTGCAGTCGGTCTAGTTTCAGCCATGATCGTTTGTTTTTAGTGTTTAAGAAAAAGTTGAGATGATTTGGTAAAAATGATTTGAGGGATTCCGGGACTACTGTTTATTCAATAGGAAATACGGCGCAATCGATTTTTCGTAGGGAACACAATATAGTAAATTTCCGGAATGCCAAATGGAAAATACATAATCTTTCCATTTTTGTTCATTACTACGCAAACGATTGCGTACATGCATTTTGCAGAGGGCGGGAAAGCCTTATTCGTAACGGAGTGCCTGAATGGGATTCATGCGGGATGCCTTCAGTGAAGGATATAAGCCTGCCACTATGCCCACAATGGTGCAGATCAGTATACCCCAGATGAGCCAGGCCCAGGGAAAAACAAATCCCGTATTG
>DATCAO010000203.1:0-3101 GCA_036512575.1 Puia sp. | reverse complement strand
CTATATTCATGTGTCTGATATCGCCCATGCCCATACTTTGGCCCTGCAATACATGCTCAAAGGAAAAAATTTGAAAAACTGCGAGGTGTTCAATCTCGGCAGCGGCAACGGTGTTACCGTGCTGGAAGCCATACATGCTTTTGAACGAATCAGCGGCTTATCCCTTAATTATATCATTGGTCCCCGCAGGCCCGGAGACGTTGTATCGATATATGCAAACAACGACCTGGCAAGGAATGAACTGGGCTGGATACCCAAATACACTTTAGACGATATGATTGCTACAGCCTGGAGATGGGAACAAAAAATTAAAATGGATGAGTCTTTTTATAATAGTAAATTTTCGGAACTGAATTGACATACCTGTTTTCAACCCAAATAACTTATGATCACTGTAACTGGACAAAAAGATACACGCAGCGGATTTGGAGATGGCATCGTGGAAATTGCCCGTAAGAACCCGGATATCGTAGCCCTGACAGCCGACCTGGCTGGTTCCCTGAAACTGAATCAGTTCATCAAGGAATTTCCGGAACGGTTTATCCAATGCGGGATTGCTGAAGCGAATATGATCGGTGTGGCCGCGGGCATGACCATTGGAGGCAAAATTCCATATACAACAACATTTGCGAATTTTTCGACAGGCAGGGTCTACGATCAGATCAGGCAATCGGTCGCGTATTCAGGAAAAAATGTAAAGATTTGCGCATCCCATGCGGGCCTGACCCTGGGTGAAGACGGAGCCACCCATCAGATTCTGGAAGATATCGGCATGATGAAGATGCTGCCGGGTATGACGGTGATTGTTCCCTGCGATTACGCTCAGACCAAGGCGGCTACCATGGCCATCGCCGAATATGCAGGACCGGTATACCTCCGATTCGGAAGACCCGTCTGGCCGATTTTTACTACCGAAATGGAATTCAGGATCGGCAAAGCCCAGTTGTTTACCGAAGGAAAGGACCTGTCCATTTTCGCCTGCGGCCACCTGGTATGGATTGCACTGGAAGCAGAAAAAATACTGAAGGAGAAAGGAATTTCTGCTGAGGTCATTAACATACATACCATCAAACCCCTGGATACTGAGGCTGTACTGAAATCCATCAGGAAAACAGGATGTGTCGTTACTGCCGAAGAACATAATATTATAGGTGGCCTTGGTGACAGTATTGCACATGCTGCATCCAACGCATTTCCTGTTCCCATTGAATACGTGGGTACCAACGACACATTCGGAGAAAGCGGTACCCCCGCCCAGCTCCTGACGAAATATGGGCTGGATTCAGCACATATCGTTGCTGCAGCCGAGAAAGTAATCGCCCGGAAAAATAAATAAATCAATATCCAGTTTTAGCTCTAAAATCCAGATCCCGCATGGCGGAACAGACAACGGATACAGAACTCCTGGCCCTTTTTCGCGAGGCGGCGACCCGCGAAAAAGCGTTTACGGAGATCGTAAAAAAATATCAGCAGCGGTTGTACTGGCATATCCGGCGCATGTTGGTCGACCATGAAGATTCCAACGATGTACTCCAGAACGTCTTTATCCGCGTCTGGAACGCGCTGGCAGGCTTCAGGGAGGATGCGCAGCTCTATACCTGGCTTTACCGTATTGCTACCAACGAATGCCTGACCTTTTTAGAACAACAGAAAAGGAAATCGTCTGTATCCCTGAACGAGCTGGAATCTGGCCTGAGCAATAAGATTAAGGCGGACTCGGATTTCGATGCGAACAAACTGGAGTGGAAATTGCAATTGGCAATCCAGCAACTACCTGAAAAACAACGAGTTGTGTTTATGCTTCGATATTATGACGAAATGCCCTATGAAGAGATGAGCCGGGTCCTGGAAACCTCGGCAGGCGCCTTAAAAGCTTCTTATCATCACGCAGCCAAAAAAATAGAAGAATTTATACTGAATCATTAAACTTTGGTTACCGTAACGGGTCTTAATGCAAGGAATGGAAAGGTCAAAAGAAATATTAACAGAAATTCAGGAAATCGCCCCCCGTCTTGGACAATCCGGCCCCGCCAGGAATCCCTATTCCCTGCCTGCCGGTTTTTTCGAAAACTTTACCGAAATCCTGATGCTCCGGATTCAAATGGAGGCATCCGGAGGGCCTGAAACCGTAAAAAAAATGGATGAAATCTCCTCAGTCAGGGAAATGACAGGCATTTCCCCGTTGCTTGCTGGTCTTCAGCATAAATCAACATACCGGGTTCCCGAAGGATATTTTGAGTCCCTGAATACCCTGATTGCCTCCTCGGGGATGCTTACTGAAAAAGAGTTTCAGACACCGGAATCCGCCCCTGTGCTGTCGATCATTTCGGGAAGAATAACCAACGATTACCCCGACACAAAAGTTTCGGGAAAAAACAAAGTCTTTAATTTTTCAAGGCTATTGAAATATTCGGTTGCAGCCTGTGTTATCGCGCTGCTGGGATTGACCCTGTTTAACATGAACCATCGCAGTTTAACCGATCCCATCAATGGATTGACTGCAGTCAGCGATCAGGATATGGCCAATTACCTGGATGCAGATGATATTCATTGGACACCCGGTGTCTCATCGTCTTTGGAAACGGCTTCCGTTGAGTTCAGTGACAATGATATTCATGAATTGTTCAGTAATGTGTCGGACGACGATCTGGAACAATATGTTCCCTCATTGCCCTTAAACAAAGGATCCGTAAATTGATCGTACATGAAGAGATTTTTACTATTTACCATTTTGGTTTCTGCGGTTTTATTTGCCCCGGCACAGAATGGAACCCGCATAGAAACGCTTAAGATTGCGTACATCACCAACAGACTAAACCTCAGTCCGGAAGAAGCCCAGAAATTCTGGCCCATTTACAATAATTATTCACTTGAGCTTAAAGTGGCCAGGATGAAGGCCCAGAATAATAACAGCAGTGAAATTGAACTGGATGAAGCGCTATTGAATATTCGCAAAAAATACAGTGTGTTATTCGGCCAGGTTCTTCCGCCGGCAAAAGTAGATACCTTCTTTAAGTCTGAAAAAGAGTTTGGCCATTTTGTTCAGAAGGAAATGGAGCGGCGACAACTAAAACAACAACTCAGGCAACAGAACAACCCGT
>DATCAO010000202.1:0-6655 GCA_036512575.1 Puia sp. | reverse complement strand
AGGTTTCGGTTATTATAACCCGATGAGTTATTACAACAGTTACTATGCGTGGAACAGCTTCTATAATCCTTATTACGGAGGAGTCATTATCGTAAGCGGCAAAAATACGACCGCTCCTGCATATACCAGGATGAGCAGTTTCAGTCCCTCTGCCTATTCCGGGAATTATTATAATACAAGACCCGGAACTCATAACACATCTAATTCTTCTCAGTTTTATCATCCCTATTCCGGCTCCAACCCGAATAGTAATTTTTACCGTTCTACCGAAAGCCGCCCTTCTTATTCTAATCCTTCACCCATCCGTTCTTCACCCTCTAATTTCAGCACAGGTGGTGGCGGTGGAGGAGGCGGAATGCGCGGCGGAGGTGGCTCCAGACCGGGTAGGTAATCCGCTGAGCGATGAAACGACTATACGCCCTCTGCTCATCACTACTGTTCACTTTTTTTCTTCAGGCTCAACTCCCAGAAGATGCTTTGCGCATGGCTTATATACATCCGAGCGGTACAGCCCGGGACCAGGCCATCGGCGGAGCTATGGGTTCTCTTGGTGGCGATATCACGGCTAACTACGTCAACCCCGCAGGTCTCGCCTTTTACAGAACCAATGAATTGCTCATCAGCCCGGGATGGAATTTAAATTCAATAAAGACCAGTTATCTTTCTTCAGATAACAAGAATGGAGGAAACAATCATTTTATCATGGGTACTTCCGGCATTATCGGTGGTTGGGGTGACCAAAATAGTTCAACGGCTGTTTGCCTCTCTGTAAATCAGAGCGCCGATTTCAAAAGCCATTTTTCATACCAGGGAAAAAATGATTATTCTTCCGGTTCCGAAGCCTACTACGAAGAGTTTAATGCATCGGGATTATCGGTAGAGCAGGCATTGGCAGCACCCGGACTCTCCTACGGCACGCGAATGGCGCTGTACACCTACCTGGTTGATACTTCGCAGGGTGGTATGGGACCGACAATTTATCAACCCGGGAAAGTATTGGCAGCAGGCGGACAGCTTGGCCAGAAAACGGATATCAGGACCTGCGGCGGCATCACCGAGATCGCACTGGGCGTAGCCGGCATGAATAACGAAAAGTTTTATTACGGTTTATCGTTAGGAATCCCCATTGTAAATTATCAGCAAACCATACAGTACACAGAATCAGATCTCAGCGGAAATGCGCACAATGATTTTGGATCCTATACATATACAGAGTCTTATTCCTCAACAGGTGTGGGAGTTGTGTTCCGGCTGGGTGGCATTTACAGACCCAACCTGAATTGGCGAATCGGACTGGCCGTGCACTCACCGACCTTTTATTATTTAACGGACAGGGTAACGGCCAGCATGGTTACCAATACGGAAGATTACGCAGGTAACAGGTCTGTAGAATCTGCCACAATGGATGAAATGGCGGGTTCTGGTAATAGCTATAAATATCAACTGTATGCACCCTGGCATTTTCTGTTAAGCGGTTCTTATATTTTTCCGGGACAGGTAACAGAAGGCAAAATGGGCTTTATTACCGCTGATATAGAGTACCAGACGAATACCAGCTCGAAGTTTAGTTTTCAGCCCGATGATAGCGGCAATCAACAGGATAACAGTTATTACGACCCGTTGAATAGTACTGTAAAATCCTATTATAAAAACACGTTTAATTTCCGGCTGGGTGGTGAATACAAAGTGGATAACCTTGCGTTTCGGATTGGCGGTTCTTATTCCATGAATCCTTATAGTTCACCCGACCTGAAAGCCAATCGAACAACAGTTAGCGGAGGCCTGGGTTACCGAAAACACGGGATCTTTATTGACCTTACTTATGTAGAAGCCATTTCCAACGACGTGAACTTTCCTTACCGGCTCAGTGAGAAAGATAACCTCTACTCCACAGTCAATACATATTCCGGTAATATCATCCTCACAGTAGGGATGAAATTCTAAAGCTCTAATAAAAACTGAGGATATTATTTAATAAATCGTCTTCGATCCAAACCAAGTTTTCATTTTTGTTCATCCAGGTGATCTGGCGTTTGGCATAATGCCTCGTGTTTTGTTTGATCATTGTTATACTATCCTGTAGTCTTGATTTTCCCTGCAAGTAATCAAACAACTCTGTATAACCCACGGTTTGCAGCGCATTCAGGTGCTGATCGGGCAGAAGGGTGACTACTTCATCCAATAAGCCCTGGTCCATCATTTTATCCACCCGGCATTCGATTCGGTTGTATAATTCTTTTCTTGGCAAACGAATGGCAAATTCAAGAATGCGGAAGGGCCGGTGCTTTTTTTGCCTGTTTCGGAAAGAAATGATTGAGCGCCCTGTACTTTGTACCACTTCCAATGCCCGCATCATGCGTTGCGGGTTTGCCATTTCCCCTGATTCATAAAACTGGGGATCGGATATCCGGATGGATTCTTTTAACCAGGCTAACCCATGGTCATGATACGACGACTGGATGTTTTTACGAATGCCCTCGTCCACAACCGGGATCTCATCGAGACCCTCGCGAAAGGCTTTAATGTACAATCCGGTGCCTCCGCACATGACCACAACGTCGCGGGTTTCGAATACCTCATCGCAAAATGACATAGCCAGCGATTCAAAAATCGCTGCGTTCACTTCCTCTCTGATTGAATGGGAGTTTATGAAAGCATGCCGTATTTCACTCAGTTGCTCGTGACTGGGTTTAGCCACTCCTGTATTCAGTTCCCGGAAACACTGACGACTGTCGGCAGAAATAATTGAAGTTTGAAAATGCCGTGCAAGATCCATTGCCAGCTCCGTTTTTCCGGATGCAGTGGGTCCTGTAACGATAACAACTGTTTTTGGTGGCATTATTCGAGTGCGGGATCTTCTTCCGGACCAAGTTCCTCGTCTATATCCAGGTCGCCGGTTTCTTCCCCCACTTCGCTGAATCCTTCAGCACTCCGGTTGAGATCGTATTTTTCCTCAACCTCAGCCAATTTATCTCCAATCAGTCCACGGGTTCCGTATTGGGAGGGTCCGACACTCTCTGATTTAAGAACAACCGGGTATTCCAGCTTACCGTTTTCTTCTTTGGAAACATGTATGAGCTCAACCAGAAAAGACCAGTTTTTTGTAAAATCATAGAGATATACAAATTTTTGATTGGGATCTTTGATCTCAGAGCCAATCGTTGTTTCGGCCATCATCAGTGGAGGTACCTTGTAATCCCTTTCGTATTTTTCCAGGGAGATCTCTCTTCCCCTTTGCCAGTGGTCGTTGCTGCGAAAAAAAGTAGCCTGGTGTTTATTGTCGAATTCGTAGGCTTTCAGGATCACCTGGTGCAGATCCAGAAAATGCTGATTGTGCCTCACTGCCACGTCGCGGTAAATGCTATCATCTTCCTCGTAATAAATCCTGAATTTTAATACTGCCATAAAGTTATCCGTTAGAATTACCAAAAATAAATCAAACCATCAAATTATCAGCTAGCTTATTTTGAAGCGGATTTCCCTGCCTGGAATTTCCCTACCGGCCTGAGGTCCATGGCTGCTGCCTTCTCCAGCATGAAGGAGTAAGCGGCTTCGCGGTTATTTCCGATCTCTCCCTCGAGAATCGCTTCCCGGATCAGATTTTTTAAATCCCCCACTTTTTTTGAGGGGCCAATCCCGAATGTTTCCATTATCATTTCTCCGGTTACCGGAGGTTGCCAATTCCGGATCCTGTCTTTCTCCTCAACCTCAGCGAGTCTTTTGCGTACGAATTCGAAATTTTCAAGATATCGCTTCACTTTTTGCCTGTTCCTGGAAGTAATATCTGCTTCACAAAGAATCATGAGTAATTCAATATCTTCTCCCGCATCAAATAACAACCTTCGGATGGCAGAGTCCGTGATATTTTCCTTAGTCAGGCTGATGGGACGTAAGTGCAGTTCGACCATTTTTCGAACAAAACGCATCTTGTCGTTCATAGGCAATTTCATCTGATCAAATATCTTCGGCACCATCCGGCCGCCCACCACCTCGTGTCCGTGGAAAGTCCACCCGTGTCCCTCTTCAAATTTCTTTGTGGCTGGTTTGCCAATATCATGTAAGATGGCAGACCATCTAAGCCAGAGGTCATTTGAATTGACCGAAATGTTGTCGAGCACCTGGAGGGTATGGTAAAAATTGTCTTTATGACCCAGGCCGTCAATATATTCCGCACCTGCCAGGTCAGTCATTTTGGGAAAAATGATCTGTAACAGACCGGAACGGAAGAGCAAATCAAATCCAATGGATGGTTTTGGAGCGGCGATGATCTTATTAATTTCTTCGGTTACTCGTTCCTGCGAAATAATCCGGATGCGATCGGCATCCTGTTTGATCGCATGGAATGTTTTTGCTTCAATCTGAAAACCGAGCTGTGTCGCAAAACGAATTGCCCTGAGCATGCGCAGTGGATCGTCGCTGAATGTTGTCAGCGGTTCGAGGGGCGTATGAATTTTTTTCTGCTCGAGATCCTGCAGGCCATTGAAGGGATCGATCATTTTCCCATAGTCTTTTTTATTCAAACTGATGGCGATGGCATTGATTGTAAAGTCTCTGCGGTTCTGGTCGTCTTCCAGTGTACCCGGTTCAATATCCGGATTACGCGAAGCTGCCCGGTAACTTTCCCTTCGGGCGCCGACAAACTCCACGTCCAGCCACCGGCCATCCGGTTCCTGTATCTTAAATTGGGCAGTACCGAAATTTTTAAAAAAAGAAACCGGCGGCCTGGGTTGATACCGGGATGCCACTTCATTGGCCAGTTCGATGGCATTGCCGACGCAAACGATATCTGCGTCGCTGGTTGAACGCCCGATGATTTTATCACGCACAAATCCACCTATAACATACACGTCCAGCTGCATCTTTTCAGCTGCGTCCGAAATATATTCAAACAAATGCGATTCCGTACTGGTGCAGGATATATCCATCCCTGCAAAGGTAAAACAAGAAAATTAGGCAGGTAAGGTATTTACCAGTTGCAGATCTTTAATTTCCCTTGCACATCTTAAATGTTTTTGCGGGCAGGCTGAATAACCATGAAGTCCACAGGGACGACAATACAGTGGCTGTTCAATTTCTACGATATGGCTGATTTCAGACAGGGGTCCGAATCCAAATTCAGGAATGGTGGAGCAATAAACGGCGGTAACAGGTGCGTTCATTGCAGATGCAAAATGCATGGGGGCAGAATCATTGACATAATTCATAACCGCCCGGCTCATCAGGGCTGCTGACTGCAAAAACGACAAATTACCCGCCAATACTTTCATGCTGTTGCGATCACAGGATTCCAGAACGAATTGGCAAAGGCGGGTGTCTCCCGGACCGCCCAGCAGGTATACGGTCAGGTCCCCAGGCAACTTTTTGATGAAACTGATCCACTGGTCGGCAGGATACTGTTTGGTGTACCATACTGACGCGGGACTGATGGTAATATATTTTCTTTTCACCAGTTCTGCTATTGCATCAAAGTCAGCCGCCGTTGGATACAATTTTGGCCTGGCAATAGACGCATCCGTGAACGCGCGGATAAGCTCCAGATTCCTGGCTGTTTCATGAACAGCCTGTTTTCCGCCCACCTCGTGTTTGATCTTTTTTGTGAACAAGGCACTCAACGGATTTTTGTCAAATCCAATGGTCTCGCCTGCCCCTGAGCATACGGTAATCAATCCTGTTGCAAAAAAACGCTGTACGTTAATGATTTTATCATAACTGTTTTTTCTAATGCGCAGGATCATTTGTAATAGATTCTTCTGCTTAGCGGTCTTCTTATCCCAGACCAGTATTTCGTGTACATATGGGTGACCGGTGAGGAGTTGTTCATTGCCCTTTCGCAAAAGAAAGTCAATTTGTGCGTCCGGAAAAAAAACCCGCAGTTTCTCGATAAGTGGTGTCGCCAGCACAACATCCCCGATAAAAGCGGTTTGTATAATCAGGAATTTTTGCAAGAAAAATTTTTAATCATGACCTCAATATAACCGGTTTTCCTTTTTTATCGAAACGTATTATTGCTGAAGCCCTGGCCATGTTGTTGTCGGTTTGACGATACCTCACTGTATAATCAACCTTTAGAATGATTTCATCAGAAACCTCCGAAAAATTTTTAGGCGGTTCGTTTCCAGACCGGTTAGCGGAAGTTGATACCAGCGGTTTGCGTAATCTTTTCACCAGATGACGGCAGAAATCATCCCGAACGATCCTGATGGCAATCGTCCCGTCCTCACCTACGAGGTTTTCAGCCAGTCCTAAGGCACCTTCATAAATAACGGTGGTAGGTACTTTTGTCTTTTCCAGGTAAGCTGCGATATGCGGATCCGCGTGACTCGTGAAACGGTTGACGTCCCGCTGATCCGCCACCAGGACGATCATGGATTTCGCAGTACTCCTTTGTTTCAGTTCAAAGATTCTATTTACAGCGCTCGGATTCGTGGCATCGCATCCGATGCCCCAGATGGTATCGGTTGGATACAGGATAATCCCTCCCCTGCGCAAAACTTCCAGGCAATTCAGAATGTCTTGTTCAAATTCCAATGACGGATATTTCAGGTAAAAATACCGAATGATTCAAAATAGCGGCTCATGTTTATGCCCGTTTAGTACGGCAGGCGTATGTTTGCAAAAAACTCAGCCGATGGACCTGAAAACGCTGACAGAAGAA
>DATCAO010000201.1:0-2887 GCA_036512575.1 Puia sp. | reverse complement strand
TGATACCGTTAAACTCCTCTGCTAGTGTAACTGGTTTAAATTTGCCGAATTGGTGTAAATGCCATTTTTAGTAGGGACTAGTCCCAAAACGGATAAAAATAAATAAATTTCATAGAAACCATCAAATGCATAGAAAATCTAAAGCTTTAGGCCTATCATATTAAAATTGTTATACTATTAGCTATAATCTTTGTATTATAAGTAAGTCTAGATTTATCGTGTTAATTATTCGGATGTTTTGCCATCAAATTTTTCCTCATTTCTTTCCGCCATCTCTTTTGTTGCCCTGATGGTCCCATTCTGGTGATTGGGCGGTCCATAAATGGTGTACATAGTAAATGCGACGTTACCTGTATTGATGACATTGTGTTTTGCGCCAGAAGGTACAACTATAACATCTCCCTCCTTAACTTCGTATTCATTTTCATCGATAACGCATTTCCCATTTCCACCTTCAAACCGAAAAAACTGATCATTGTTCACATGAACCTCCGACCCAATTTCCTCCCCAACTTTCAAGCTCATCAATACAAGCTGAAGATGCTTGCCAGTATACAATACTTTCCGGAAATTTGCATTTTCCAAAGTCAATTTCACTATATTACCCTTAAATCCTTTCATAATTACTATAGTTAATGATTAATTTATTTTTGCGCGATAAACGTTTTTAAAAGAAGATTTGCAATTACTTCTGAATATAGCCACGTTTTGACCGGTAATCAATAGGTCATCTTGTTCTGCATAGGAGTTCTAGTCAGCTCCCTTATTGGAATGTGTCCCATTTTTTTCATATTATCCTCAAGTAGAAAGAAAACAACTTTTGATAATCTAACTCTTAAAACTTTTCCTAAGAAATACTTTCGGAAGTTCTATTTTTGAAACAGCGGCTATATAGGGCAAAATTTAAATTTAAAATTTAAAGGGAAATCTCAATTTCAATTGATATTTTGATTACGTGTAATTACCATGCCTCAAGTTTTATTATCGTTTTACTTAACTTCAGGACATTATATTGCTCAAAGCGAGATACTTTATACCCATAAATTGTATCGTTTGCAAATCCAGCTGCCCATGCCCATCCCCTGACTTTTAATTTTGTTGAAAACGAGAACAGCTCAATCAGTGTTGGCGCTCCTATAGGCATTGGGATCGGAATTACAACAAACACGTATGGTAATGACGCGGGCGTAATTTTTTCCTATGATTTGCTTTTGGTCATTGATTATAATATCGGCTGCAAATCGACGAAGGAAAATGACAGAAATTTCGGCGGATATTTTGGCGTGGGCTTTGGATACAATAAAGTAAATATCTCCGAAAGCAGTTATTCAGACTTTAATGGCTCCTCATATGGCCCCTTGTTCAGGGCTGGCTGCCGCTTCGGTTCTTCCACTGAAGCTGGCAACGGCGCTTCCGGCAACTGTTGCATTTATCTGCGAATTGGCATTGGAAACGCACACGCAAAACAAAAGAAATAAAATGCAGGTCCGCATCCGGAATTTCATACTCTAAAATAAATTGAGTTTACAGCCCCATAGTGTAGATTCATATGGAAGCACGATTCTCTTAAAACCAGGTATTAAAAGATGAAAAAAGTAACCAAATTCACAACATTTCGAGAGCTGCAAATGCGCCGTTCCCTAACTGGTGTTAATCATCACTCCGAAAATAAGTAATTTTATACGTCAATGTCTTACCCCGGTTTATTATAACTTGTCTGTATCCATTTCATAAGAACTGACCCGGATATGAGGAAATGTAACCTGACTATTATAACACTTATGCTGGCTGTAATACATGTTCTGGCGCAAAGTCCTAAAATACTGTCCAAAGACAGTTCTTTCATTAAAATGAATATGGCAGCGTCAAATCCGGCAAATAATAAAAGTGTAACTCCCGAATTAGGAGGTTGGACATTTTCTTCAACCGAAGCGCTTCGTGTTCATAAGAACTACACGTTAAAAGATTTCAGGCTGGTAAACAGCAACACAAAATATGTTTGGATGCACATGGATGAATTCATGCCTGTTGCTACTGTTGCGAGAAAGGGTCCTATTTCACCACTTTTACATACTCCCGGTCCTGGGATAGGGAAGGTGACCGTCACCAATACACCCGATTCATTGAATTTGGAAGAATTTATCCGACGTTCAGAACTACAAGGCATTATCGTTGTATATAAGGGCAATATTGTTTACGAGCGCTATCCCCGGATGCGTCAGGAGGATCAGCACTTGTGGTTTTCCGTTACTAAAACTTTAGCAGGTGCTGCCATCGCTTTGCTGGAAGATGATGGCAGAATTAATTTAGATGATACTGTAGGAAAATATCTTCCGGAACTTAATACCAGTAGCTGGGGTGGTATAAAACTGCGGGATGTTTTGAATATGGCCTCCGGAATGACACCCCAGTTTGATGACCCCGGTGCCAGAACGGATTCAAATAACCTCTATTTTCAATTTGAAAGCGCCCTCGGCATTCAGATCAAAACTTCGGCTACTGACAAAGGTGTCTGGCAAGCCCTCAACAAAATGAGTCTGAAGAAGCAACCAGGCCTTTCCTTCGAATACGGAGGACACAATACGGTTATTCTTTCCATGATTGTCGAGCGAATTACCGGTTTACCATTTTCAGTATTTATTAGCGATCGTATTTGGAACAACATAGGAGCTGAATCAGATGGTTACTTAGGATTATCCCCTGAAGGCATTGCCGTATCCTCCGCTACCATGAACAGTAGCTTGCGTGATCTGGCAAGATTTGGCTTATTATTTACACCCAGCTGGGGGACTGTCAGCCACTCAAAAGTTATTTCTGATGCCATTATTGAAAAAATACAATATGCAGGTAAGGATAGTCAACGGTTTGATAAAGGAGCATTCGGAAA
>DATCAO010000200.1:0-2704 GCA_036512575.1 Puia sp. | reverse complement strand
CGGTCGTGGTTTTCAAACTGCCTGTCGAAGGACCATTCATGATAAACCCAGCAGGCAATCAACATGGCTACTGCCATGCCGATCGAAAGGCCACCGATATTGATGAAGGAGGAAAGCCTGTTTTTCAGCAGGCTGCGCCAGGCGGTTTTGAAATAGTTTTTGAACATGCTGATTGATTTTCATTAGGAAGGACGGCTCCCCGAATGGAATGTTACAGCGGATCAGCATATTATTTTATGGACATGCGGGCTATTTGGAGAAAATGATTCAATATGGGTATCAGGACGCTTCGACCTTGCCCGGTTCCATTTTCCAATCGGGCCTTATAAAATGGCAGGTATAACCGTATGGATGTTTTTGCAGATAGTTTTGGTGCTCCTCTTCGGCATTCCAGAAATCGGTGGCCGGAACAACCTCGGTTACGATGGCTCCGGGCCATTTATGTGAAGCGGTCATTTCTTCAATCAGTTTCTTTGCCGTTTCTTTCTGCTGCTCATTCAGATAGAAAATTGCAGAGCGATAGGACAAGCCCCTGTCGTTCCCCTGGCGATTTTTTGTGGTCGGGTCATGAATCTGAAAGAAAAATTCCAGGAGGGCCCGATAGCTCAGGCGGGCCGGATCGAAACTGACTTCAATCCCTTCCGCATGTGTACCATGGTTCCGGTACGTGGCATTTTTTACATCACCGCCTGTGTAACCTACTACAGTCGATTTCACACCCGGGAGATCACGGATCAGTTCTTCGACTCCCCAGAAACATCCTCCGGCTAATATGGCTTTTTCTGATTCCATTGGCGACAATTTTTTATCAATTTAAGGAATTTCTAAGAACTTTCCCCAGCCATGCATGCATAAGCTCATTGGTAACAGAAGCGGCGATATTATTCGGTCTTCAGACTGTCAACCGGATTTACCAGCGCAGCCCGGATGGCCTGAAAACTGATCGTTAAAATAGTGATCAGGATCGCTGAAATTGCAGCAAAGACAAATGGGCCCGGCCCGATATGGATCCGGTATTCATATTTCTGCAACCAGTTCTGGAGAAAGTAAAATGCCAATGGCGATGCGATCATGCAACTGATGAAAACGAGACCCACAAAATCTTTCGACAGGAGAAACCAGACCTGGGAAACCGTTGCGCCCAGAACTTTGCGGATCCCGATTTCTTTGGTGCGTTGTTCGGCGGTATAGGCAGCCAGGCCAAACAAGCCGAGGCATGAAATGAATATGGCCAGAACGGAAAATATCCCGGCGAGTTTGCCCACCAGTACTTCCAGGTTGAATTTATCCGCGTAACTGGCATCGGCAAACTGGTACTCGTAAGGATGCAGGGGATCGTATTTGGAAAATATTTTACCGATCGCTCTGATCGCATCGGCAGTTCTGACTCCGGGTGAAAGACGGTACATCATCACATCCTGCGGATCATGGCTGTACCAGAATATGGTGGGGTCGGCAGAAGAAAATGGGGAAAGCATCAGCGCATCTTTTGCGATACCGATCACCCGCACTTTCTGGTCATGAAATACAATGGTCTGGCCCAAGGGATTTCTAAAACGCATTTTTTTTACTGCCGTTTCATTCAGCACCACATTATTTGTATCGGCGAGTGAATGGAAACCCCTCCCCTCTGCCAGGGTCATGCCCAGGGTTTTGAAATAGTCTTCCGATGCGAGGATGGTACCCATCTCGATGGTTTCGCCTGCTTTTTTTTCAGGCCATTGATCCACGTCCGAATGCCAGTTGATGTTGGTTGCCGGGCTCGACGACATGGTAACGCCTTCGGTGTATCCGCCGGCCTCCATTTCATTTTTGATGACCGTATAGTTCTGCCTGAGTTCTTCATTTGTCCAGGTGATCATCAGCCTGTTTGACTGAAAACCGGTTGGGCGGTTCTGTGCATAGCGGATCTGGTTGTATATCACGCCAGTGCTGATGATCAGGGCAACAGAGCAACTGAACTGCAGGATCACCAGCATCTTTCTTGGAATCACCGATGCCTTTCCGGCTTTTATGCTTTTCAATACTTTCACCGGCTTGAGGCCGGAGAGGAAAAATGCGGGCCGGCTTCCCGCAACCAGTGCTGTTATAAACACCAGCGGTAAAGTCGTGAGCCAGAACAGCGGGCTGGTATATGGAATGCGCATATGGCTTTCCGTTAGTGAATTGAAAGCCGGAAGCGTGAATGCAACCAAAACGATCGAAAATAAAAACGCTATGGCGGTCATGATCACAGACTCTGTGAGAAACTGGAATACCAGGTCTCGCCGCTCTCCGCCCATGGCTTTACGCACACCCACTTCGCGCGCCCTCTTTTCGGAATGCGCGGTGGTCAGGTTCACAAAATTGATACAAGCGATCGCCAATACCAAAATACCAATCCCGCCGAACATCTTTACATATTCCAGGAAACCAGCGGTCTCTTTTCCATTTCGGTAATTTCCATAGAGGTGTACGTTTTCCAGGGGTTGTAATATCACATCGGAATTCATCGCATTGATATTGCCCTTCTCCGTTTTCTCGATATCCTTTATCCTCAAAGCGACTTGTTTCTCCGTTATATTTTTCTTCAGCTTTACATAAATATTGTAGGAGTTGTTGGAAAAGCTATAGTCCCGGTATTTCTTTACGTCGGGTGAAACCGATTCCAGATAACTGAAGGGAAGAATAAACTTGAATTGCAATGTGGAATTGGACGGAATAT
>DATCAO010000199.1:0-2425 GCA_036512575.1 Puia sp. | reverse complement strand
AATGACAATTAGGAATCAATTTTCTCTTATAGCTGTTACCGCGTTGCTGATTTGCATCGCGGTAATTTTTTTTATGAGGAGGAAAAGCCATGAAGGTGAAAAATTCATGTATGCTGTTCCGGTAAGAACAGAACTCGGCTGGGGGTATAAAATTTGTCTGGGAACTGAAGATATCAAAGACAGTGCTACCGACAGGATTTATATCAAACAGGATTATATACCCGGTTTACCGGGTAAACAAGGTTTTGTATCAGAAGCCGATGCCCTGCGGGTAGCCAACCTGGTTATATGGAAAATCAGTTCCGGAAAGCAAGCAATGATAGCTGCTCCAGAGCTGGACAGTCTGGGGATCATTAGAAAGTAGGCTTAAAGCGTAGGGCTTAAGGCATAGTAGGTGACCAAAGAGTTATAGCACGTTCAAACAACATTCAAAAAAAATGAAGAAGCCGTCGCGCCTATGACGTGACGGCTTTTCAATTCGTTAAACCGGGTAGGTCAGCACATCAACCTGATCATGAAGGGTGATCGGTTATAAAGATCCGGTTTTCAACGATACTGGTTTTACTGGTTGTATTCGCCGTAATGACGAACCAGTTTTAATCGTTTTCACAGGATGATCGGATGGTTTCGGGACTGGATTTTGCTTTCTGATTGGTTTTTTCGGATTTGGATCTTTTCGGATTGGATTTTTAGTTTCTCAGGATTCGGACATTTTAGGTTTTTGAAATAAATTTTTTCCAGATTAGGATTTAAGGGTTCATTCAGTTGGTTTTTCAGGGCAGCGATTTTCAGTTTTTCCGCGGGTCTGGATTTAGGGGTTATTTCGGTTGGTTTATTCAGGATCTGGTTTGTTTCCGGGTGCAATACATTGACAGTACAAAGATGCGCTGAAGGACTGCCTTCTCATAAGATTTTCGACCGGGGAGATCATTCCTTCGATTTTTGGTGAAAAATGGGCGATTAAACGAAAATCTCCATTGCCGATTCCCCATTCCTCAATACTTTTGCCCCTCCTTAAATTCATCCAAATGAGACAAATCGCCTTCCGGGAAGCTTTGCGTGAAGCCATGAGTGAAGAAATGCGCCGGGACGACCGGGTTTTCCTGATGGGGGAGGAGGTGGCCGAATACAACGGGGCGTATAAGGTGAGTCAGCACATGCTCGATGAGTTTGGTCCCAAGCGGGTTATCGATACGCCCATTTCCGAGCTTGGTTTCACAGCGGTAGGTGTAGGGGCTGCCCAGAACGGACTTCGTCCTATATTGGAGTACATGACCTGGAATTTTGCCATGCTTGCATTGGACCAGATCCTGAATACTGCCTCAAAAATGCTGGCTATGAGTGGAGGACAGGTGGGGTGTCCCATTGTATTTCGCGGACCTAACGGATCGGCCGGCCAGCTTGGAGCCCAGCATTCGACAGCGTTTGAAAGTTATTTTGCCAATATTCCAGGTCTGAAGGTTGTGTCTCCCAGTAATGGCTACGATGCCAAGGGCTTGCTCAAACAGGCCATCCGCTACGAGGAGGACCCGGTTATTTTTATGGAAAGTGAGGTCATGTATGGCGATAAATCCGATATTCCTGAAGAGGAATATTATATAGAATTGGGGAAGGCCCATGTTTCCCGTCCGGGAACGGATGTGACTATTGTGGCTTACAACAAAATGGTCAAATTATCCCTGACCGCAGCCGTAGAACTGGAAAAAGAAGGAATCAGTGCTGAAGTGATTGATCTGCGTACGATTCGTCCGTTGGACTGGATGACGGTTCTCGAAAGTGTAAAGAAAACGAATCGCCTGGTGATCGTAGAAGAACAGTGGCCCTTTGCGTCCGTTTCATCAGAAGTTGCCTATACCATCCAGAAAGAGGGCTTTGATTACCTTGATGCCCCTATTCGCCGAATTACTGCTGCTGATGCGCCGCTGCATTACGCAGCCAATCTCGTTGCTGCTGCCATGCCTTCTGTAGAAAAAATCGTGAAGATGGTAAAGGAAGTGATGTATCTGAATAAATAATTTTTCGGCGGTAATAAATCACGGTCATATGAAAGGGCTTTTCACCATCCTGTTATCAGCTTCCATCATTTTTGTATCCCATGCCCAGTCTGTCTACCGGCCATCTGCAGAAAATCTTACAGCCAGAAAATGGTTCGACAGTGCCCGCTTTGGCATGTTCATTCATTGGGGTGCATTCAGTGTGCCCGGCGATGGGGAATGGGTGATGAATAACCGCAATATCACCGTTGCAGAATATTCCCGATTGCAAACCATTTTTAATCCTGTCCGTTTTGATGCAAAACTTTGGGTATCCGCTGCCAAACGGACCGGCATGCAATATATCACCCTGATCACCCGTCACCACGATGGATTCAGCGACTGGGATACCAAACAATCTGAATGGAAAATAACGAATACCGACTGGAAAC
>DATCAO010000198.1:0-5210 GCA_036512575.1 Puia sp. | reverse complement strand
CGTTAAAACTGCGCATTAATTTCCACAGCATTTCCAAATTTGCAGCCCTTCTTTGGCGGGACCAAATTTTTAAGTTTTCCTATGGAATAACAACCTTTGCTTAGTAATTTTGTTCTCCTGCAGTAGAATCCTATTCCATTCATTAAAAAATACATCTTATGGCATTCACTTTACCTGCACTTCCTTATGCGCCGGCAGCACTTGAACCGCACATCGACGCATTGACGATGCAGATTCACCACGATAAGCACCACCAGGCTTATGTCGACAACCTGAATAAAGCGGTTGCCGGCACGCCCCACGAAAATAAATCTCTGGAGGAACTGGTCAGCATTGCGGGAACTTTACCTGTGCCCATACGAAATAACGGGGGTGGGCATTGGAACCACAGTTTTTTCTGGCAAATCCTGTCGCCAAATGCGGGTGGAAAACCAACAGGGAAACTGGCAGCATCCCTGGATGCTGATTTCGGCTCTTTTGATACTTTTAAAGAAAAATTTGCAGCCGCCGGAATGGGACGCTTTGGAAGCGGTTGGGCATGGCTGGTGGAGCAGGACGGAAAATTATTAATCTCTTCCACACCCAACCAGGACAATCCACTGATGGACGTTGCGGAAGTAAAGGGCACACCGATTCTGGGGGTAGACGTTTGGGAACATGCATACTATCTGAAATACCAGAACCGTCGCGCGGAATACCTCGCAGCTTTCTGGCAGGTTGTAAACTGGCAGGAAGTTAATAAAAGATACGAGGCTTCCCTGTAATTCAGGCGGTCGATTTGAATTACCTTGAGATCCCGTTTCGTTTTGATTCACCCGGTTACCAGCCTGGTGAGACACACGCGACGGGATCTGCTCATTTAAAACACGCATATGAAAATAACGTCCCGTCTTTGTTTCGTCTCCTTACTTTTTCTGGGCGCCTGCTCTTCTCATCAGAAAAAAATTCTGATTTATGCAAACAGCAAAATCGTCGTGGATGAATCACAGAAAAATATCACCGTTGACGAAGGTACCACACAGGTGGAAAAGGAATTGGATTTCAGCAGTTCGGGCCCGATCGTATTGAATATTACGGGTCCGGGCGGTAAATATACCCTGGAAGCTTCTGAAGACGGGTACTGGCTGGCCAACCTGGGTACAGACACAGTGGTTGGCAGCCTTCAACACACAGGCAGCGCCAAGCAAACCCGCATTTCCCAGGATCAGTTGAAATTACAACTGGACAGTTTGAGCAAACTGGTAAAAGATGCCAACGTTTCTGCCACTTCTCAAAATTATTTTATAACTCCGGGTAAATTGGCAAAAATTTCCAGCACAACCAATGTAAAAATATTTGGACCTTTTACACCCATCCCTTCTGCATTTGATGCTTCGACCGTGTCTGAAATCTATAAATTTTATGACGTCTCTGAAGTGTACACCATCATCAGCAAACTAACGGAGATGAGTAAGTACAAATACGAAAAGGAGGATGAAAAAAAAGATGATGACGACTCGGTTTACACGATTCATCCTACAAAAAAATAATATATCAAGTCTATTTCACCGGATCATGCCCGTGACGTCCCCAGGGATGACAACTGGATATGCGGCGTATAGCCATCAAGCCTCCTTTAAATAAGCCGTATTTCTGCAAAGCTTCTATGGCGTAAACTGAGCAGCTGGGAGTAAAACGGCACTGGGGCCCCAGCCAGGGAGAAATGATCAGCTGGTAAATCCGGATCAGCCAGATGAAAGGATAACTAAGTATTTGCAGTACTTTCTTCATGGGTAATCCTGACCAGTTTGTCCAGAATTTGTTTTACATACAGAGAAATCTCTTCGTGAGCAAGTATCTCCCGGCCGGTATAGATAAAAAACAAATAAACCAACTTCCGGTTAATGTAAAACCCGTTTTTTAATTCTTTGTTCTGTACGCGGTAGGATTCTCTGCATAGGCGTTTGATCCGGTTTCTGTCAACAGCCCTTGGGAAATTTTTTGAACTCACCGCAAATCCGGCTTTAATTTCCCCCTCACCCGTTTCAATCCTGTACAGGAGTCTGAATGGGGGCAGTGTAATTTTTTTCCCCGATTTGAAAAGAGCTTCTATCTGTTTGCGGCTTTTTAGCCGTTCAGACTTTCCTAAGCTATTTGGTCTGCTACCTTCCATAAGCCTGTTCAAAAATAAAGAGCCCCGGATGACCGGGGCTGGATTATCAATATATTAAAATTCTCTTCAGTTTAATCTCAGATCGTTGGCTACATGCGCCAAGCCTCAGGCTTCAGACCTTATTTCCCACCAGACTCATCCGAAACAGTTAATTTGGCGCGACCCTTTGCACGGCGGCTGGCCAGTACCTTACGTCCATTGGCAGTTTGCATACGCTTGCGGAATCCATGAACCGTTTTACGGCGGCGGGTGTGTGGCTGGAATGTACGTTTCATTGTATTGTTTTTAACTCTTAAACCTTGATTATCAGAGAATTTGCATTCAAAATACCAGGGGAAACCCGGCTCCTTCATTGAAAGGGACGGCAAAGCTAAAGAATTCCGGTCTCACTGCCAACAATAAGCTGTCTTTATTGATAACTAACGGAAAAATAGCCCTCCGTTATAGTCACCGGTGTACCACTGGATATCGGGGTGGCTATAAAGCTAAAGGTTCCGATAATCCTTTTAGCCACCACGTCGTGGGAAATGATGTTCAGTGTGCCATTTGCCTGGGACACCAGCCCGATGGTTACACCCGGCGGATTGTAGATTCCGATATATATTCCGGTTCCAAAATCAAGGTTATACGAGCCTATTGTTATGTTAGCCGGCATGAGCAGGGCCATCGTCGTCCCATCAGTGGTTATTCCGGCAATAACGAGCTGATTGCTGGCGACATTTGTGGTAATCTGGAATGGACTAAAAGGGTTACCGTCGGCATTGGCCTTCAATGTGTCTGTACTAACCGGAGGAGGAGTCGAGTTACCAGATCCGCCGCTGTAGGGAACATAGGAAAAAATTCCGCTTGTTACCGATTTCGTGCTGTTATCCGAAGGATTCACCAGGGTAAATTGAAAACTTCCGCTGACCAGGTGATTCAATGTATCGATACTTGCGATGGTTACTGTTCCTGCAGCAGATCCTGAGTTGCTATAATAGACATCCGTCAGGTTGCCAAAAACATTTACATAAAATGAAAAAGGAAGAGAAGACGCATTCAGGGTATAGGTACCCGTTTTAAATTCAGGAATCAATATGGAGATTTCAGCGCCGGTTTTACTGAGTCCGCTGATGGTTACTCCATTATTATTAACGAGAATCAGCTGAAGGCTGTCGGCATTCCACTGATTGCCATCGACGGTTGCATAAAAATTACCCTGGGTTATTACAACATTGTGCGATAATTCCTTGCTCATCTCCTTTGAACAGGAGACAAATAAAAACAAGGCAGCAGCAAGTAGGTTCCGGGGCAGGAGCGATTTCATAAGCGGGTTTTCAATCGCAAGGTAGAAAATATTTACAAAAATACTCTTTCTGACTGAATCCCCTCTTTATAAAATAAAGCAGCATGGCGGTCAAAATCGGCCGGATCGTCGGTTGTATAGAAAGCCAGTTCCGACTGTTTGCTGCATCGGCGGTCTATTTCAGGGTGATTTTTCAAATACACCATTAGGCTGTCAGCCACTATCCCACCCTGTGCCACCAACTGAACAGAAGCGGGGAAATATAAATGGAGTTTGTCCATCAACAAAGGATAGTGGGTACAGGCGAGCAGCACAATGTCAATGTCCGGCGACTGATTCATCAGGGCATCCGCATACTTTTTTATAAAATAATCTGCGCCCGGCCCCAGGTGTTCATTGTTTTCTATCAAAGGAACCCAAAGCGGGCATGCCTGTTGAAATACTTTTACTTCGGGGAAAAATTTTTTTATTTCCAATACATAGGATTCGGAATTAACGGTTCCGCTGGTTGCCAAAATACCCACCTGACCTGTTTTCGACATCTTTCCGGCAATTTCGGTCGTAGGCCTGATCACGCCGAGCACCCGATTGGATGTTCCGGAGTCAACCAGGTCCTGCTGCTGGATGGTTCGAAGCGCTTTTGCTGAAGATGTGTTACAGGCAAGGATTACCAGCGGACAGCCCCTGGAAAAAAACCAGTTCACAGATTCTCTGGTGTACTGGTATACTGTTTCGAAGGACCTATTGCCATAAGGTGTTCGTGCATTATCGCCCAGATAAATAAAATCATATCCAGGCAGTTTTTCAACAATCGATTTCAATACGGTGAGTCCGCCGTAACCTGAATCAAAAATGCCGATCGGCTGGGAAGAGGGCATACACTAAATTAATGAACAAAAACTAAAAAGGCCGTTCCGATATGCATCGGACGGCCTTTTTACAATGAATTCAGGATTTTATTTCAGACTGAGTTTTTTCTTCACGAGAGGGAGAATATCATCAGCGGGCGGTGAAACCAGCAGGGCATCTTTCAGGAATACATAAGTATATCCATTTTCCTTTGCCACAGTCTGAACGATTTCAGATGCTTTTCTCTGAATGGGCGCCATCAGGTCCTGCTGCTTTTGCTGGTAAAGTTGTCCGGCCTGTTGTTGATAACCCTGTAATTTCAGATACAGTTCACCCAATTGTTTTCTTTTAATTTCAATCTGGGCTCTTGTGTATTTCGCGGTATCTTTTGAAGACAGCAGGCTGTCTTTTTCGTTGAATTCGCGTTTCATGTCTTCAAAATTCTGATTCAGGGCAGACTGGTAATCCTGCATGGAGGAATCTGCTTTTTTATATTCAGGCATCGAAGTGATCATTTCGCTGAGGCTGATATAACCGAATTTTGTCTGGGCCTGCAACTTGTTCCCGGCTAGAGTAAGGGTAGTCGCTACGAATACAATGGCAACAATTTTTTTCATAATTGCTTTCTGTTTTCTTTGTTTTTGTTAATAGTTGATATAATAATTTGTCTACTTAACCCCGAGTTCTCTAAGTATGTCTTCACTCTTATCCAGCTTAGGGTCGGCAAAGATAACAGTAATTCCTTCACTTTTATCTAAAATAAAGTCGTACATACGGCTAACTGCAATTTTTTGTATAGCGTTATAAACCTTATCCTGTATAGGTTTGATCAATTCCTGCCGTTTTTTGAATAAATCGCCTTCAAAACCAAAGCGTTTACGCTGAAGATCACGTACTTCTTTCTCATGATTGAACAACTCATCT
>DATCAO010000197.1:0-2791 GCA_036512575.1 Puia sp. | reverse complement strand
CCTGCGGAATCCGTCTATTGCATGACCAAGGCGGGCATCTCCCACCTGACCAAATGTTTTGCTGTGGAATGGGCCAGACATCATATCACCGTCAATGCCGTAGCGCCCACATTTATATATACTCCCGGCACTGAAGAATATCTCGCCAATGAGGAAACGAAAAAAATGGTGCTTTCCAAAATTGCCCTGGGCAGGATTGGTGATCCCAAAGATGTCGCCAATGCCGTGTTGTTTCTGGCTTCGCCGGCTGCTGCCTTAATCACCGGCACCACACTGATGATTGACGGCGGATGGACGGCGTCATAACTTGCTCAGTTCAATTTTTCATGGAAAAAATCAATCGTGCGCGTCCAGGCAAGTTCAGCAGCTGCCTTATCATATCGCGGCGTGGTATCATTATGAAAACCATGGTTTACTCCGGGATATATATAAACGGTGTACACTTTCTTATTCTCTTTTAAGGCCGTTTCATAGTCGGGCCATCCCGCATTCACCCGATCATCCAATCCCGCATATTGCAACATCAGCGGCGCATTTATTTTTGGAACATCTTCCTTTGCCGGCTGGCCCCCGTAAAAAGGAACAGCTGCCGACAGACTGGAAATGCGGACGGCCATCATATTGGCTACCCAGCCGCCAAAACAAAATCCGACAACACCAATTTTTCCATTGCAATCTTTATTCGCTTTCAGGTATTCGTATGCAGCAATAAAATCTTCCAGTATTTTATTCCTGTCGAGCTTACTCTGCATGTCCCGGCCCTGGTCATCATTTCCGGGATACCCGCCCAGCGGTGTCAGCGCATCAGGAGCGATTGTGATGAAACCCGCCAGCGCAGCCCGCCTCGCCACATCTTCTATATAAGGATTCAGTCCCCGGTTTTCATGCACGACGACGATGCCCCCCAGTTTCTTTTTCGCATCGATGGGCATGGATAATAGTGCCTTCATCTTTCCGCCGCCATTGGGTGACTCATAATATATATACTCTGATTTTAACCCCGGGTCATCCGCTTTCACTTGTATTGAACTGGCGTATGCCGGCATCAGAAAACTGGAAAGGGCCGCAACAGAAATTCCTCCCACCGCATAAGCTGATAACTTTTGCATAAACTCGCGTCTTTCAATCCGGTTGTGGGCGTAGTCGTCATAGAGATCAAACACTCCCTGTTTGATGTCTTCTTTTCTTATTTCTTTCATGACAATTTTTTGAGCTGAGAAAGTTACTACAAATCGTAGATCGTGTATCGTTAATCGAATATCGGTCAACCGCCAACCGTCATCCGTCAACCCTCAACCCACAAATATCTAAACGCCTGTATATGAGACAATTAAAATCCCGGAGTTATACACTCCGGGATACGATTGCTTGGAATATTTTATTATTTCGAACTCAGGTCGGCACGCAATTTTTCGAAATGCTGGGTGCGACTCACCACATCGTCGGTCATCAGCCTGACTCTTTTATCCCAGTCCGCCTGCCCGTATTCTTTAACATAAGCCGTCTTAAACCAGTCCGGTGCCAGGTGAAAATAGTCGGAGTCCAGTTCCTTATACCCGTCCTTCAAATTCCGGATCGTAATGATGGTTGGGCTTGAACCAGCCTGCTGTTTTACCATAGTATTAAAGGAAAAAGGAGAATTCAGTTTTGTATACAGCAACACAGCTTTTCTGAGCTCCGCCATATAATCTGCCAATTGACCGTCTTTTACCACGGTAATGGAAAGAAGAAAAAGTTGGGCTTGTACATCACTCTTATAGCTTAATGTATCAGACCAGCGGACTAGCATATTTCTTCTTGCAGGATCGATCAGGGATGAAAAGGTTTTCTCCATGTCCAAGCCATGTTCTTTCGCATTGGGCAGGGTGGTGTCCATACTTGCATAGGAAAGAGGTCCCTGCACGATTACATAAGAACCATCCTCAGGACCACTCACTACTTCGTACACTTCTCTCTTGTCGGACCCGTTGTGGAATTTCACTACGTGCGATTTCCAGCTGTCCTCAAAGGCTGAAGTCATTCCGGCCTTTGGCGTAATCGTGGTTACTCTGTAAAGCGACCTTCCCTGACCGTTAGCGAAGAATGCAGCTGCTATGAGCAGCCACATAAAGAAAGATTTTCTCATGTTTTGCGTTTTTAATTAGGTTAAAAAAATAATTTCCGGAACAGAATCGGACAGGTACAAAATAAAGATCAGAAAATCCTAAATGTAAGGTCAGAAAGAATCACCTGAAGAGGAACAAAAGGTTAAGATATGCCTTAAAATGATAAAATGAAAATCAAATCATCCGTCAACCGTCAACCGCCAACCGCCAACCGCCATCCGTCATCCGTCAACCGTCGACCGTCAACCGTCATCCCCGTATTTGATTCTTCGCAGATTCATCTTCGTAACCGGCGCCACCACCAGCGGAACTTTTTCAACAACGGCCTGGTCACTGTCAATGCCATAAGCTTCGGGATCGGACTGAGCGAGTTTGATGATGCTGAAATACGTATTCAATATAAATCCTTCCCTGAACCTGAATTCATTGTCGTAAGACAGGAACCGTTCCAGGATCACGAACCGGAAATCATTGGGTCCCTCAGCACTTAAACCGGGGAACCTGTTGTCAGGCACAATTTCATTGTTCGCGATCAGCTCTTCGACCACTTTACGAAACATGATGCCGATTTTGGGTTGTATCCTGAACCCCAGGCGAAAATCGATTCTCATGATTTTATTTTCAAGTAAGGGTTCCACGCTGTATTCCATCGTATAGGGATCATCTGCCCTGCCAATATTCAGGAG
>DATCAO010000196.1:0-2626 GCA_036512575.1 Puia sp. | reverse complement strand
AAAACAGGTGGAAACGGACTTTCCCGCAATTATCGGAGGAAAAGAAATCCGGTCAGGTAATAAGATTATCATGAGGCCGCCCCATGAACTTTCACATACGCTGGGTTATTTTCACAGATCTTCAAAAGAGCATATTCAACTGGCTATTGATTCTGCCCTGAAAGCCAAAGACGCCTGGGAACAAATGAACTGGGAAAACCGGGCAGCGATATTTCTGAAAGCTGCTGACCTGATGGCAGGCAAGTACCGCAATCATATGAATGTTTCTACCATGCTGGGCCAGAGCAAGAATGCCTATCAGGCCGAGATCGACAGCGCTTGTGAACTTATTGATTTTCTGCGCTTTAACGTACATTACCTAAGTGAAATATACAAACAGCAACCCATCAGTTCCCCGGGCATGCACAATCGCCTGGAGTACCGCTCCCTAGAAGGATTTGTGTTGGCCATTACCCCATTTAATTTCACAGCCATCGGGGGGAATCTTCCTACCTCTGCAGCGATGTGTGGCAATGTGGTGGTTTGGAAACCTGCCGACACACAGATTTTCAGCGCATGGACATTTATGAAAATCCTCCAGGAAGCCGGCCTGCCTGATGGTGTCATTAACCTGGTCTACGCCAGCGGGCCCGAACTCGGAGAAGTTTGTTTTAGTCACCGTGACTTCGCCGGTATCCATTTTACAGGTTCTACAACCGTATTCAATACCATTTGGAAAACGATCGGCAACAATATCGGGAAATACAGGTCCTATCCGCGTATTGTTGGTGAAACGGGTGGAAAGGATTTTGTGCTGGTTCATCCTGAAGCGGAAGTGCAGGTGGTTGTAACGGCCCTGGTCAGGGGCGCTTTTGAATACCAGGGGCAGAAATGTTCCGCAGCTTCCCGCGTTTATCTTCCATCCAATCTGGCACCGGAGATTTTAAAAGATCTGGAGGTTTCGGTTCGGTCGCTGAAGGTGGGAACCGTAGAGGATTTTGGCAATTTTGTAAATGCTGTAATTGATGAAAAGAGTTTTGATAACATCAAAGGATATATTGATCGCGCTGCAGCGGATCCCCGGGCAAAAATACTGGTTGGTGGAACGGCAGATAAATCGAAAGGATATTTCATCCATCCGACAGTGATCTTGACAACTGATCCGGACTTTGTTACTCTAAAAGAAGAGATTTTTGGTCCTGTGCTCACGATCTATATTTACGATGAAAACAAATTTGAAGAAACGATGAACCTGGTGGATTCAACGTCCAACTACGCGTTGACAGGCTCCATCATTTCCACCAACCGGCAGGCGATTGAAAGAGCCACCGAGAGACTTCGTCATTCAGCTGGAAATTTTTATATCAACGATAAACCGACTGGCGCGGTGGTCGGGCAACAGCCTTTTGGCGGAGCCCGGGGAAGCGGCACGAACGACAAGGCAGGATCCATAATAAACCTCTACCGGTGGCTCAGCGCCCGTACCATTAAGGAAACATTCGACCCGCCTACCGGCTATACATATCCTTTTTTAGCTGAAGCCTGATGGTTTTGTTATTTTTATAAAAAATTTGTTTGAAGACAATTCTCACTGAAAAAGAACTTGATATCACCATTCAGCGGTTGAGCCATCAGCTGCTGGAAAACCATTTGCGGTTCGACGACCTGGTGATCATAGGTATACAGCCCAGGGGAATATTTTTCTCCGACCGGATTGTGCGTGAGATTAATGCGCAGATCGCTCCTGAAAAAATAACCTACGGCAAACTCGATATTACTTTTTACCGGGATGATGTTCGCCAGGGCCTGCATACCCTCAATCAGACGGATATATCTTTTAGCATTGAAAAAAAGACCGTGATCCTGGTAGACGATGTGCTGTATACCGGAAGAACCGTCCGGGCGGCCATGGATGCGCTGTTAACTTTTGGCAGGCCGGCCAAAGTTGAACTTTGTATTCTCATCGATCGCCGGTATAGCCGTGAGGTACCTATCCAGGCAGACTATACCGGTCGTTCCATCGACACGATCATTACCCAGAAGGTGAGGGTTTTTTGGAAAGAAAGGGATGGCAAAGAGGAGGTTGTGCTTTTATGAGCCTGAGGCTTGAAGCAGGAAGCTGGAGGCGCGAAGCCTGAAGCCTCAAGCGTGAGGCTAAGAAAGCTTCAAGCCTCCAGCTTCCTGCTTCTAGCTTCTTGCTTGATAATGTGGCTTTGAAAATATAACTTTGCTTTTTAATGCAACTCAGTACCAAACATCTTCTTGGCATTCGAGATTTACAAACTTCCGACATCCAGACTATTTTAGACACGGCTACCCAGTTCAAAGAAGTTCTCCAAAGACCCATAAAGAAAGTACCCACACTGCGCGATATCACGATCGTAAACCTTTTTTTTGAGAATTCCACAAGGACCCGGATATCGTTTGAACTCGCAGAAAAAAGGCTATCAGCCGATACCATCAATTTCACCGCCTCCGGTTCATCCGTTTCAAAAGGGGAAAGCCTGTTAGATACCGTGAACAATATCCTGTCGATGAAGGTAGACATGGTGGTGATGCGGCATAGTGCCAGCGGTGCTCCTCATTTCCTGGCCAAACATATCCCGGCAGCGATTGTAAACGCAGGAGACGGTATCAATGAACATCC
>DATCAO010000195.1:0-4811 GCA_036512575.1 Puia sp. | reverse complement strand
TCAAAAGTTGACTTTGTTTTGCCTGTCAGCTTGCCCATTACCGATAAAGTAAAGATTACAGCTAAAACAATTTTAATAATAGTCACTTCCACCGCTTTTTATTTTTACGGGTGAAATGCAAAGATGAAATATCAAACCTTTACAAGAAAGGTTTGGGCTTCGGTAAGTCTGGTCAAAAAGTCGGTTTGGGCTAAAGTCAGAAAAAATATGTTTTATAAGACCCGAATGCTCTTGTCTTTTTCTGTGTCACCAAACTTTCTAAAATATGACTGAATAGACCAAGAATTGAAGGCAATTTTATGTCTGTTAAAAAGATTAAGTGAGACAGGATTGGGGAGTTATTTTGGCATAGTGGAAAACCCACGTTAATTGACCCCCCCGTCCCCAAGGCGCAAATCCCTTTCGTACTTTTCAAAAGAAGTATCAGTGGCTTTATTGAAAAAGTGGCTAGAACTGCGGGAGAAATTCCGTTGCAAATAGATTAGTCTGAAAGTTAAAGAAAAAGTAGTTTAGTCATATTTTTAATGCATATTGGGTTTTTTTTTGGTTCTGGTTAAACCTGTGCCTTTGATCTAAATCACAGCTCGATAATCAAAAAAACTATTATGAGTACCAACAAAACTATTGTATGGATTTTGTTTCTTACCGGGATCGGATATCTGGGGCTGGCTCAGGCACCATTGCAGGAACAAAATGCTTTGAATGGGAGAAAAGAAGTCATGCTAATGAATAGGATAGGCCCGTCCGCATCTGAACTTTACATCTCTAATGCCGATGGTACTGCCGAGCACAAACTTTTCCCCATTTCAGGTTTCGATTATCATGCATCTTTTTCATCGGACGGTAAATGGGTCGTTTTCACATCGGAACGCGAAGGTTTGGGTCAGGCGGACATATATCGGGTTCATCCGGATGGTTCTGGCTTGGAGAGGCTGACAGACAGCCCCGCCCTGGATGACCAGGCTTCTATTTCACCAGATGGAACCCAGGTTGCATTTGTTTCCACCCGCGATAATCACACAGCCAATATCTGGATTCTAAATTTAAAGACCCGGAATCTGTATAATCTGACAGGACAACTCGCAATAGCCGGTGATCCTAAAAAGCCAAACGGTTTCTTCCGGCCCTCATGGTCTCCGGATGGCAAGTGGATTGCATTTTCTTCAGACCGTAACACCGAGTGGCTTGGTCACGGGAATGGTTCGGGTTGGGAACATGTACAGGAATTAGGAATTTATCTGGTCCAGCCAGATGGTAAAGAATTCAGGCGAATTTCGCAGTCTGGCATTTGTGCAGGTGATCCAAAATGGTCAACAGACGGAAAGCGGGTTATTTTTTATGAACTTCCGGTTGAACAGACCTGGGCTGCACGTCGCCCTAACCTGGCCGCTTCTGCGACTTCTCAGATTGTATCTATTGATGTCAATACCGGTGTGAGAACTGAGCATACCTCAGGTCCTGGTCTGAAGTTATTACCCCAATTTCTGAATTCCCATAATATTGGATATCTCGTTAAAGGCGGACCGAATGATGGGATTGCTTATATTGGTGGAATGTCCCCGGTATTGGGCAAAGTACGTTCTCCTTCATGGACGGCAGATGGAAGCAAGGTGATTTATGAGAAAGTTGATTTCAAACCAAGACCACAAGACCAGCTGCTCTATAGCTGGGATCCAAATTATGAATATCGTTATACCGATGTGTTCCCGAACTTTTCGAAAGACGGCAAACTGGTTATTACAGAAAAGGATTTAAATTCATCAATAGCCATTATGGATCCTGATGGTTCGAACAGGGTTCGGGTTTATACTGCTGAAGGTGGCGGATCTGCATTTTCTCCTGCCTGGTCGCCAGACGGACAATGGATTGCATTCGGATTCGGAGGTTATTTGCAACAACGAAAGAGTAATGGAGCGAAAATCATGATGGTAAAAAGGGATGGAACCGGTGCAAAAGACCTTACAGCGGGTTTGCCAAACGCCGGATTCCCCAGCTGGTCGGCTGATGGAAAGCGGATCGTTTACCGTGTTTGGGGTGGAGAAGATAAGGGATTGCGCATCCTCAATATCGAAGATCATTCAGTTCAGGTACTGACAACAGAATACGATAATCTTCCTTTCTGGTCTCCCGATGGAACACTCATTTCATTTACCAGAAAACTAGAAGGTAACAACTTCGATATTTTTACAATAAAGCCGGATGGAACCGAATTGCACCGGCTTACAACTTCACCGGCCAATGACGCGCATGCGTTTTGGACAAAGGACAGTAAATATCTGATGTGGAGCAGCGGCATTTATGGATTTAAGGATGAGGCAGCTCTGTATGACAATACGTTTCAGCCTTATGGTGCCATCTTCATCATGAAAGCGGATGGCAGTGAAAAGCGGCAGCTTACAGACAGTCCCTGGGAAGATTCAATGCCCTGTTATGTACCAAAATAGATATGAAATAGAATTTTTAAATTCAAAATTCAGACGATGCGGAAAATACTAAAATATCCAATTTTGATTTTTTTTATATGGTCAGCATGTAAACCACCAGCAAAAAAAATTGTACTTCCTGACTTAAGGCCGCAATTTTCAGCTATGTTAAATCGTCGTGATACAACACTTTCACTGGATTCTTTTTATTTTATTGGATTTGATACTATGAATGAAAAAAGGGCTTATATACATCAAAGGTTTGCTTTTTTGCATATCATGGATAGAATTAATACGCAGCTTGAAATGGAATCCAAAGAAAAGGATAGTTTTCATGCAGTGCCTTCTGCAGATGTTCTGGAAAGGTTGGAATATCTCAAAGGGGAAAAATCTTATGTGGGTAAGCAAATAGATTCTTTTAATTTATTAATCGCAAATGCCGATTCAACTACCCCTGTAGGTTACCGGGCATTCTACAAGGTTACGGTCAGTAAAAAAGATAAATTTATTGTAAATGATACCATTCATTATTCGATTACCTCGAAGATGATCATTGGTGACTGGGATAGAAATTTAGATAAGGATATCGATTCCCTCGCTGCTGGTAAACAATTCCACTCGGGTGGAATTCGCTGAAAAAGAGACTTCTCTATCCAGTTTATGCTCATTAATGAACATTTCTCTCAGGATTTATCCTAGATGGGGGGTAAATTCCTTTGTAACATATTTATCATTTTAATAGTAATCCGATTAGTCAACATCAAAAACACCAGGCGGTTTGAAAGTCAAAATGATCCGGTAATTGCCGCTCCCAAAGATCTAATATCTGATTCTATAATGCCTAATCCTATAATGTTTATTTAAGCCAAGATATACATATTTTCTGAAGTTCTTGCTGTTTTTGACTTGCCACTATTTCTATCTGCTTTTTCCAATTCCATTCCCAAGTGGTTACTTCCATATTTTGCGTGAACAATAGCTATGTGAATGGCTTCAGCGAATGTTTGAGATATAAAATCATTCACGACAGGAATTATCCGGCCAAAACTGGATATTATATATACCAAAAAGAGAATATAAGTGGAAGTATATCTCACCATTTGGGAATTAACGCTGGGGAACGTTTTTATCACCCATGCAGTTAAAAATACGTTTAAATTGGATTATTGGATTTCTTATCATGAGCTAAGGGTCAAAATTCTGGATAACAATGCTGATTTCAAGTCTTTTAGGAAGCATTCCCAAAAATGGCAGAATAATTTTAAAATGGTGACGGAAATATCTCAGCTACTTTCTTATATCTTATAGTGATAAACTATGAAATATTTAACCCGCACGGTTTGGACATTGTCATTTATTAGCTTGTTTACTGATATAGCCAGTGAGATGCTGTATCCTATTGTGCCTATTTATCTGAGAAGCATAGGATTTTCTATTTTGTTGATTGGGATTCTGGAAGGAATTGCAGAAGCTGTTGCAGGCTTAAGCAAAGGCTATTTTGGTAAACTTTCTGACCATACAGGTAAACGTACACCATTTATTCGACTGGGATATGGATTGAGTGCATTGTCCAAGCCGATGATGGCCGCTTTCATTTATCCACTATGGATATTCATGGCCAGATCTGTTGACCGCTTTGGAAAAGGAATCAGGACGGGGGCCAGGGACTCTTTGTTGTCCGATGAAGCCACTCCTGCAACAAAGGGAAGAGTGTTTGGATTCCATCGGTCCATGGATACGGTGGGAGCCGTCGCCGGACCGGCTTTTGCACTCGTATATTTATATTTAAACCCAGGAAGATATCGACCACTTTTCCTGCTTGCTTTTATTCCCGGAATTTTGGCTGTCTTGTTTTCCTTCCTTCTTAAAGACAAAGAAAAAGTTCAGAAGTGGGAAAAAAGTAAAGTATCATTTTTTTCGTTTCTGCATTACTGGCGAGAAAGTCCGGCGAACTACCGAAAGCTCGTAGTTGGGTTATTGGTATTTACGGTATGCAATAGCTCAGATGTTTTTCTGCTTTTAAAAATAAAACAGGCAAGTCTGAATGATACCTCGACGATCGGAGTGTACATCTTTTACAATTTAATTTATGCACTGTCAGCTTACCCCGCTCGGCATTTTAGCAGATAAAATTGGATTGAAAAATATTTTTGTGACAGGATTATTCCTGTTTACCCTTGTCTACGCAGGGATGGGATTTACAGGCAGCATATACTTTTATGGAGTTCTTTTTTCCTGTATGGACTCTATGCTGCAGCAACTGAAGGTATCTCAAAAGCGTGGATCAGTAACATTACGGAAAAATCGGATACAGCAACTGCCATTGGAACGTATACAGGATTTCAGAGTATTTGCACCATGCTGGCCAGTTTTATGACAGGCTGGGTT
>DATCAO010000194.1:0-4541 GCA_036512575.1 Puia sp. | reverse complement strand
CATTTACACAATTCCACATTCCCACATTCTTTATTTATACCAGCTTTGCTGGTATAAATAAAGAACCTCATATAGATATATGAGGTTCAAGGTTAATTAAAACCGTCCAAAGTATGTTGATTGAACTAACTGCAGCCCATGCTGTTTCCGCAGTTCAGGCATTTATAACAGGTTCCGCTCCTGATGGTAATATGTCCGCAGGTGTTACAGGCCGGTGCATCACTCTGCATGCTCTTTGCCGCTGCATTCACCGCACTCATACCTGCATCAGTATTCATGGTTTTATTCGCTGATTTAGGAAGCGGATTTGAAAGTAAAACCGATGGTTTAGCCAAAACACGCACTTCACTCAGCCCAGGCGTTTTTTTTTCCGGTTCTGCAACAGGCTGGTCCCAGTCGGCCGTACCGGTATTTAAAACCTCGGGTTTGTCTAACACGTGCACGAGATCATTTCTGCCCAGGTATTCATAAGCCATGGAGCGGAAAATAAAATCAACAATCGAAGTCGTGCTCTTGATATTCGGATGATCCACCATACCGGAAGGTTCAAAACGGGTAAACACAAATTTTTCAACAAATTCTTCCAGCGGCACACCATACTGAAGACCAATTGAAATGGCGATTGCGAAACAATTCAGCATGCTGCGCATTGTAGCACCTTCCTTGGCCATATCGATAAAGATTTCTCCCAGCGAACCATCGGAATATTCACCGGTACGCAGGAAAATCACCTGCCCATTGATCTTGGCTTTCTGGGTGAACCCCCTCCTCTTTGCCGGCAGTGTTCTCCTTTCCACGATCGTTGCCAGTTCGCGTTTCAGTTTGGTATCCGGTGAAGCCTGCACTCTTTTCTGCACTTCGATCAGCAATTCCTGCACAGTCAGCTTGCTCATATCCACGATATGTGGTTCCATGGCCGGCTGAGGGTCATTGGGAATGGTCGCTTTGACTTCTTCGCTGGTTTCGGCTTTTTTCTTTTTGTCGGACTTATTACTTAATGGTTGTGAAAGTTTAGAGCCGTCACGATAAAGTGCGCAGGCTTTTAGTGCCAGTTTCCAGCTGAGCAGGTAAGCATCTGCAATCTCATCCACACTCGCTTCATTGGGCAGATTGATGGTTTTGGAAATCGCTCCGCTTATAAAAGGCTGCACCGCACTCATCATCCGGATATGTCCATGAGCATGGATATATCTTTCGCCGATTTTGCCACATTTGTTGGCGCAATCGAAAACGGCGAGATGTTCTTTCTTCAGGTATGTAGCTCCTTCCACGGTCATGGTACCGCAGATATAATCGTTGGCTTCTGCAATTTCCTCATCGCTGAAACCGATGGCTTCTAGCAGGTTCCATTCGAAATTATAATATTGTTCCGGCTGGAATCCGAGACGCTGCAGGCATTCCTCGCCAAGGTTATATACATTGAATACAAATCCTATTTCGAAAGCAGAAGATACCGCTGCATCCAGTTTCTTAATTTCTTCTGCAAAAAAACCTTTTTCACTCAGGGTTTGATGGTTAATATGAGAGGCACCGGCAAATGTTCCTGCGCCCACGGCATATTTTACAATGGAGTCGATTTCCTTTTCTGCATACCCCATATTGCGAAGGGCTGCGGGTACGGACTGATTAATAATTTTAAAATAACCACCACCTGAAAGTTTCTTAAACTTCACCAGGGCAAAATCCGGTTCAACCCCCGTCGTATCACAATCCATAACCAGGCCGATGGTTCCGGTGGGCGCGATCACCGTTGCCTGGGCATTGCGGTAACCATATTTTTCGCCCATCTGTACGGCGTCGTCCCAGGCCTTGGTTGCAGATTTCAACAGGTAGTCGGGACAATACTGGGCTTTGATTCCCTGGGGTTTGATCTCCAGGTTTTCATACTCATCCGCATCATAAGCAGCCAGCCGGTGATTACGCATTACGCGAAGCATGGCCTCCCTGTTTTCTTCAAATTTTGGAAAGGTTCCCATTACAGAGGCCAGTTCAGCGCTGGTTTTGTAAGAGATTCCTGTCATGATTGCGCTAATGGCTCCGGCGATACCCCGGGCTTCTTCACTGTCGTAGGGAATACCCATCACCATGAGCATGGAACCCAGGTTGGCATAACCCAGGCCTAGTGTGCGATAGTCATAAGATAACTGGGCCACCTCTTTGGATGGAAACTGTGCCATCAAAACGGAAATTTCGAGTACAGCCGTCCACAATCGACAGGTATACTCAAATCCTTCCACATCGATGATGTTGGTGGTTTCTTCATAGAACCTGCGGAGGTTTACAGAAGCCAGATTACAAGCCGTATTGTCCAGGAACATGTACTCTGAGCAGGGGTTGGAAGCCCGGATACGGCCACCATTTGGGCAAGTATGCCACTCGTTTATAGTGGTGTCGTATTGGGTACCCGGGTCAGCACAACGCCATGCAGCGTACGAAATCTGGTTCCAAACTTCCTTGGCAGGAATCTTTTTCATGACTCGTCCATCACTTCTTGCTTTCAATTCCCAATCCTCATCGTTTTCCAGCTTTTCAAAAAATGAATTCGGGATTCTGACTGAATTATTTGAATTCTGTCCACTGACAGTTTTATACGCTTCTCCTTCGTAATCGCTAGCGTATCCTGCTGAAATCAGGGCCGCAACTTTCTTTTCTTCTTCCTGTTTCCAGTTGATGAAGTCCAGAATTTCCGGGTGGTCCAGATCCAGACATACCATCTTGGCAGCACGACGTGTAGTACCTCCTGATTTGATCGCGCCGGCAGCACGGTCACCGATTTTCAGAAAACTCATCAGGCCGCTGGATGTACCTCCGCCGCTGAGTTTTTCCCCCTCACCCCGTATATTGGAAAAATTCGTACCCACACCTGAACCATATTTGAATATGCGGGCCTCCCTTAGCCAGAGGTCCATAATACCGCCGTCATTTACCAGATCATCTTCCACACTCAGAATGAAACAGGCATGCGGCTGTGGGCGCTCATAAGCAGAGGTCGATTTTTTGAGCAGACCATCTTTCTGGTCCACGTAATAGTGTCCCTGCGGTTTGCCGCTGATGCCATAACTCTCAAATAATCCGGTATTAAACCACTGGGGGCTGTTGGGAACGCAGGCCTGATTCAGAATAGAATAAACCAGTTCCTCATAAAAGGTGGTGGCATCCGCTTCGGTTGCGAAATATCCATAACGTGAGCCCCAGGCTTTCCAGCAGTTCGCCATACGATGGGCAACCTGTTTCACGGAAGTTTCCCTGCCCAGGCTACCATCCGGCTGAGGAACCCCGGCTTTACGGAAATATTTCTGGGCCAGGATATCTGTAGCAATCTGACTCCATCCCCTGGGCACTTCCACGTTCGTCATCTCAAATACGATTTCTCCGGAGGGATTGCGAATTACAGAACTGCGGTAATCATATTCAAACTGGTCAAATACAGAAATGTCGTCGCGGGTGTAACGCCGGCCGAACTGCAAACCTTTCGCAGATTGCGTATGAGTAGCCATAAAATGGAAATGCTTTATGTGGTTAGGAAAATCGTTAGCTTATTAACAAATCGTTAAGCAGGAATCGAAAGTATTTTTTCATTTCCAATATTCCGCCTGTTGATTTTCCACACCTGTGGAAAAAAATGGTTGATAAATCGTCAATCCCAGTCCTGTACTCATTGATTTGATTTATGCACAAAATTTCCGCCCTTGTTCACAATAAAAATTTTGGAGAAACACAAATAATCGATTACCTGCGTCCAGGTTTATAACGTTTCGGAAAGCGGGAAAGTTTTCGCACATTTGTAAGGTAATCAACCACATGAAGGACTTGATATACTCTGCTTTACTGCTTAAGAAAAGAAACCGGCGTAAGTCTTTCGCCCTGCTGATCGACCCCGATAAAGTGGATCCTGCAAAAACGGCCACCCTTGTCGAACTGGCGGTTCTGGCCCGCGTAGACTATCTTTTTGTCGGAGGCAGCCTCGTGGTTTCAGATCACCTGGACCAGGTGGTGAAACAAATCAAATCCTTGTGTAAAATTCCCATTATCCTTTTTCCCGGCACGCCCTCCCAGGTTTCGCCATACGCAGACGGGTTATTGTACCTTTCTCTGATCTCCGGAAGAAACCCTGAATTGCTGATCGGGCAACATGTGATTTCGGCCCCTTCGGTGCGGAAAAGCGGTTTGGAAATTATTTCAACCGGATATATGGTGATCGACGGAGGTGCTCCGACCACCGTTTCCTATATCAGCAATGCATTGCCCATTCCGGCAGACAAAAATGAAATTGCCCTGTGTACAGCCATGGCCGGAGAAATGCTGGGCATGAAACTGATCTATATGGATGCCGGGAGTGGCGCGCGACGGCCCATTTCCACTGAAATGATTGAAAGGGTATCTGCCCATATTGAAATCCCGCTGCTTGTAGGTGGTGGCATTCAGGATCCTGAAAAAGTGTACCTGAATGCCAAAGCCGGCGCCGATCTGATCGTTGTCGGGAACGCAATTGAAAAAGATGCCACCATTCTGACAGAGATGGTAGCTGCTTTGCATTCTGT
>DATCAO010000193.1:0-8826 GCA_036512575.1 Puia sp. | reverse complement strand
ATCTGAACTTTTACGTTCATTTCACTGGCAATTTTTTCTCTTACTATGGCTGGTATGGTAATATTGAAGTCTTCCGGTTTTAATTTAAATGTGGAACTGCCTTTGATGTGGGTGTTTTTCACTTCCAGCTGGGCCGTGGTTTCAATCGGTTTGGTTACTCCATGTAAATTTAAATCGCCCTTGATCACGACCTGGTAGATGCCATCTTTGGTCAGATCCATATCCCCGGAGCAGGAGCCTGAAAAAGTGGCTTTTGGGTATTTATCACTTTCCACATAGTTTTCATTGAAATGTTCCTGCATGAGTTCTTTGGTGAATAGGAATCCCTTCAACAGGACGGCAAATGCGATCCTATGACTGGTCGCATCCAGTACAGAGTACACTTGAATATTCTCACCTCGAATATCTTCTAAAGGCGTTTTGGAATAAAATCCGATAAACCCGTTTTTTGTCATATAACTCTGACAAAAGCCGACGGATGAAATACATAAGAGAAATAGAGCGACTAAAAAGAATCGTATAGGCATCATAATTAATTTAATTATCGAAAGCGCCATCATTAATCCAAGCGGCAATTTGGTTAATACTGCAGGTATCCAGTTTATGTTTCATATAGGGCATTGGAACATAGTTGTACGTAGAATCGGGCGGCCTATGTGTTATATCTCCAATAAGAATACTCTTATCAGCGTGAAGGGGATTAACCCATCCCGGTAATACCAAACTATCATAACTATCCAACAGTATACCATAACTGCCTGCGGTGTTTCCACGGCTATGACATGAATAGCAGTTATTTTTTAGGATGGGTTGTATGTTGTATTGGTAACTCATTTGTCTCGTATCACATTCCACAGCCAATTTTTCATGAGTACAGGAACTCTCAAAAAAAATGGAAAAGAAACAGAGTATGATTAATATAATTGGGGATCGTTTCATGTTATATTATGATTGTGGATCACTAACTCAAAATATCTTGCACGATATATTTATTTTTTTATCACACAGTCCACCAGGTTCACGTCCATCAGGAATCCGGTACATTGGCCCTTGATGGTTAGCGAATCCCCCGCTTTTAATTTGTCTTCAGGGTTCAGGTCTTTTTTTAAAATGCTGCAATTGACGCCTCCCTCAGCTGTAGCCTTAAGATTTACGGAAACGTAAGCAGCCGATTCGTTCACGGATGTAATGATCCCTGATACCTCTATCACTTTTCCCACCCATTTTTTATTCGCGGCGTTTTCATCATGTTGAAATTCAAGGTACAGATCAGGAGCAGCGAGACTGGCAGCTGCTGGTTCTCCTGCAGCATTCCGGTGAGGTTTGTACACCTGGTAAATGCCGAAGGCGGCCAGAATAAGCAATAGGATGACGATGCCAAAAAGATATTTTTTTCGCATAAAAATCACTATGTGATTTGGTGTTAACGAAATGAATGACTTATACCGAAGTACAGGCCGACGCTCGAAATTGGCATATTGCTGATTCCAATACCCTGTAACGGTATTTTCATGTACGGTTCGATACGGATTTTTGTATTTCGTCCGATAGTTCGCTCATATCCGGCACTAAGCTGCAGGATCGAGAAGAAATTTTTAGAGGCGTTATTATAGGTCGTTTCACCCGTCCAGGGGCGGTAACCGGCGCTATCTGCATTGTATTTGTAATATTCTTTTTTCATCAGATAAGATGAAAGTCCCGCAGTGGCAAAAAATCCATGTTTCTCGTTGTTTGCGAAATCATATCGGAAGTTTAAAGGAATTTCGAACATATTGCAATTGCCATTCACGCTTGATATCGTTTCAACGGATGGGAAATTGTAAATTTTACTTTTGTCGAAATATTCGCCACTTGAATAATAATTTTTTTTGTCCCACAACAGGCCCGTTTCAATAGCAATATGTTTGTTAAAACGATAACCCAGCAAAGCGCCAATACTATAACCTGCTTGCTCCGTGGATTGAAAAGCCACCATACTGAAGTCGGGACCTCCCAGGACAACTGCATAAATCCCCTTTGGCGAATGGGTATTATCTGTTTTTGTTTTTGCCAAAGTTCCAGACGTTTCAGCATTCAGGGTGATATCTTTTAGAACCAACGGGGGGAAAGGTTTTCCGTAAACCGATGGGTTTTCATTCAAACCATAGACGGATAAAAACAGGGCTTTTTCAACCGGCTCAGGAAATGATTCCAGATCAGAATGGTTTTTTGTTTCTGTTGCAGCATATGGAACGGAGGCAGATTCCTGGAGGATTTTACCAGATGCAACCATTTTACCATTTGTATTTTCCCCGGCAGATTTCATCTGAGCAGTCTCTTTGGCCGCATGTTCATCGGACTTTTTTTTGGTAACAGACACCGGTGCGGTTGATGCGAGGTCTGCCGTTGTTTTCCCCTGAGATTCCGGGCCAGCCGGAGCTTCTTTGACAGCCTGATCCCCGGGACTGGAAATTGTATTGGTAACCGGACTGTTTTTATTGGCAGGATGGTTATCGCCTTTGCTCAGGGCTTGTGTGTTTTTTTCGCTAACCCGCAACCCGCTAAAATAAATCAGACTGAAAACAAAAGCCGGAACCAGGATTAGTAAGAGCCACCTGCGCCTGTTTGAATTACCCCGGGCAGGTACAGCATACGGGATCCCCTTCTCACCGGAAATCTCATCCCGGAGTTTGCCCATCACGCCGTCCCAATCCGACTCAGAGGTTTTGAGCGGATATAGTTCGCCGGCTTTTTTGAAAAGTTCGTCCATATCGTCGTTTACATGCTCCATGACTTTTCCGATTCTCGTTCTTTGATAATCTTTTGAAGTATGCCCCTTGCGCGGGATAAATTTGATTTTGACGTGCCTACTGAAATACCCAGGAAATCCGCAATTTCAAAGTGCGTACAACCATCCAGCACAAACATGTTGAATACAATCCGGTACATCGGAGGCAGGCTTTTAACATAACTGATCAGCTCTTTATATAACAGGAGCTGGTCTGCTTTCTGACTATTGTCAGGCTCTTCCCATACGTGTTCAGGTATGCCACCAATCTCCGGGGTCATGTTGTTTCGCCGCAATTCATCGATAGACGTATTGATGACGATTCGTTTCATCCATGCCATAAGCAGTCTTTCAGGATATTGTTCTTCTTCATAGCGAAACCTTTCAATATGCCGGAATACCTTAACAAACCCGTCATTGGTCACATTCACTGCCACATCATATCGATACACATAACGAAATGCAATTTTCAGGGCATACCCATAAAAACGCTCGTAGAGCAACTTTTGACTCCGCGCATCCTGTTTTTTGCAACCTTCTATAATCTGTATAATGTCCAAATTCACCTGCTTCTAAAAAGATTTACAATCTGCATTGGTCTTTCCTGCCTGGAGGATCGTAACCTAATGGGGCATAAAATTAACGCACACTCAACTACTTTCAACTCCTTCAGCCTCCTTTGGGGCCCCCATTACACATAAATGGTGTTTAAACGGTTATTACATTCTTCCATAAGCAGTCTGATTGTTTTCCTACCGGTATTTCCAACGCCACCTGCCCGGACGGCCCAAAATAGGAACTTTTTATCGCTGCCAGGCCGGTGAATTTGCAATTGAATTTCAGGATTCGTCGTGTTTAGTAGAGAGTACGGCATTTTGTGCCCCGGGTTGCGTAAAATGGGGGTCTAAGCTGTAAAAATTACCTTTTATTCGTTAAGTTTGAGAAACCCGAACCAACTAACGTGCGCCGAATTTTCTCGCTGTTTATAACCTTGCAGGCAACTGCCTTTTTATTTGCCGGCGGCATTGTTAAGGTTAGATCGGATCCATCCTGGATTTTACCCGTTACCCGGGAAACCTCCCGGATTCCGGATCTGAAAGACGTCAGCGGTGGCTTTTATTACGAATTAATGAGCCGCCAGGTGAATCTGGCTGACCAAACCGTATATCTGCACTATACGAGGCATATCATCAATGAATCCGGCGTTCAGGATGCTTCAGAAGTTTCGGTAAATTTTGCTCCGCAGTTCCAGCAGCTTTTTTTTCATATTGTGAAAATTATCAGGGATGGAAAAACGATCAATCAGCTGAATGCAGGTTCGATAAAGATCGTGGACGAAGAATCGAACGCATCGGACTACGAATACAATGGCATCAAGCGTGCGTACCTGATACTGAAAGGAGTTCAGAAGGGTGACTTAATCGATGTGTCCTATTCGCTGGTTGGCTTCAATCCCGTGTTTGACGGCCGTTATGCAGCTGATTTTTATTTTAACAGTGGCACACCAGTAGCCAATTACTATTTGAATATACTGGCGCCCGGCTGGATTAAATTATATATTAAAACTTTTAACCGTGCCGTCCAGCCAACCCGGGAAAATATTAACGGGTTAACTTCTTATCAATGGAAGAATCCGCCTTTAGCTAGCGGATCCGGAGAATCCAATACACCGTCATGGTTTACAAATGATCCTTATGTAAGTATCAGTGAATATCAAAACTGGACTGAGGTATCTGAATGGGGCTTAAGGATTTTCAATAACTATCAATTTGCACTACCGGTATCACTCTTGCAGAAAATAGATTCCTGGCGAAAAACATCAGCTGGTGACCAGGATATATTTGCGAACCTGGCTCTCCGTTTTGTGCAGGATCAGATCCGGTACCTGGGCCTGGAAATTGGCAGCAATACCCATCAGCCACATGCACCTGAAACAGTTTACAGTGGCAGGTTTGGGGATTGTAAAGACAAATCCCTTCTCCTGACCATGATCCTGCGTCACGAACATATCATGGCATATGTAGCCCTGACCAACAGTTCCGAAAGAGAAAACCTGGCGAATGCCGTTCCATCACCGATGGCCTTCGATCATGCAATCGTTGCAATTCCCCGATCTTCAGGTTATGTGTTTGTTGATCCTACGATTTCTCTTCAAAGAGGAGAGCTCATCAATGCTTTCATACCCGACTATGGGCTGGCCCTGGTTTTGAAACCCGGGGAAAATCAGCTGACCAACGTGGAACCGGGATCCCTTCATTCCACATCTATAACGGATGAATTCAATATACGATTCAACAATGATTCCAGTTTTCTGAAAGTGACAAGCCTGTATAGAGGGGGAGCAGCCGATGATATCCGGGAGAATTTATCCACTTCAAGCAGGCAGGATATTACTCAGGACTATCTGAAGTATTATGCAAAAGATTTTGAAGGAATTCAATCCGTGTCGCCCGTTGATCACAAAGACGACAGCCTGAAGAATGAGGTAACCACAGAGGAATCCTACACCATTCCGAAAATCTGGCACAGGAATGAAGCGGGTAATATGGTGTTGGCGTTCTACGCTAAATCGATTTCCTCCAGGATACCGGATCCGGCTGCACACGCAGATAGTATTCCTCTTTCCCTGGATTTTCCTTTTTCCGAGGAATATGAGCTGCACGTGACCATGCCGGAGTCCTGGCCCATGGATATGGCGGCCGTGCATATAAAAAATGACTATTACCAATTTGATTTTACGCCTGTAGCAGACGGGAATCACCTGAGTTTTTCCTATTATTTTAAAACCTTCAAAGGGTATATTCCTGCCGACGACGTGAAGAAATACAAAACAGATTTTAAAGAGATTGAAAATTGCCTGAGTTTAAATTTTACAAAATTTGATTTATCAGCCACATCTTCCGACTCAAAGCAGAGCCGGGTTCCGGCTTCCAATATCAACTGGATGACTGTCTGGCTCAGTTTTTTCCTGGGGGTCTTGTTCACCATGATATTTCGTTTCATGAATCAAAAAACGAAATTACAGGATGAGCGTTTGGATGCGGCGATACCTTTGGGCGGGTGGATCATATTCCTGGGCGTCACGTTGATGATCCGCATGGTCGCGCAGGGATATTATTTCTGGAATGAGCATTATTACCTTGCGTCTACATGGAACATGCTTGAAAAATTGGGAGGGGCTAAGCTCCAGGCCATTTTTGTTTTTGAATTGATTATTTCCTTGTTTTCATTAGCAGGCACAGGAGCTCTGCTGTTCTGGTTTTTTGGCAAGAGGGATATTTTTCCTTCTATGTTTATTTATTGCACCCTTATACTTCTTATTGCACAATTTATTCTGGTCCTGGCTTACTACAACGTACCGCTGCCGGGTTCAATGATCAGTCTGCGGCAGCAAATGTTGACACAGTTCATAAGAATGTCCTTTTATGCCGCCATCTGGATCAGTTTTATCAAACGATCCGAAAATGTGAAATATACATTCGTATATCCCAATAGTTAATTTTGTAAACTTACAAAGCTGCAAGATATGCAGCCAGCTTATTAATGGACATCGCTGCCCTCCTGATTTCAATTTCTGCCTGTAAAAAATTCCGCTGTTCGATGGATTCCCTTATACCCGGCAGGGTTTTAACTGAGTAGCCGGTATAATAACCCGGAGCATATAAAACATGTTTGTACCAGGGTCTGAGCGGCAGTCCCTGATCGAGCAGGAGTTCCTGCTCTGCCCTGTAAAACCGGAGGTTCAGGCTGTCTGCCTGTTTTGATTCGGGCGAAGTATTTTTCGATAGTTCATAAGCATGATCTGCAGCCTTGCCTAAGCCGGTGACCGCGTTTTCTAATGGTGAAAAATCAATGTAAGGAACCCCTTGTTTTAAAACGTCAGGTATAAAAGGCCTGGACGTATCACCAGCGATGATCCAATATTTCTTTTTAATAATCTCATTACTGATGGAAGTGGTTTCCCGAAGATTTGTCAATAGTGTTTGCAATTCCGCGGTATAAGATTTTATTTCCCTGTACAAAATTCTGAAATCGAAAGGAAGTATATCCGCATTGACCATGCGCAGCGCAGAGTGACCTGCCATTTTTGAAAGAGCTGCTTCATAAACAAATCCGGGATCAATGAAACGGATAAAATTTTCATAAGAATCATAAATGGAATGGTAATCGCCACTATTGTCTTCACCGGAAAAAGCCAGGTTCAGGCAGGGTATGCCCAGGTGTTGAAGAAATGGTGAGAAATCCGAGCCTGTTCCAAGTGCCTGCAAATGGAGGCTGGATTTATCCATCATTTCCCTTGCCTGGGCGGGACTTGCGGCCGTTAGAACCTGATGAGCTTTCAGTCGTTCGTAAATGCTGACACCCGATTGTGGATCCGGTACACTCTTGGCTACTTCATCCACCAGTTTCTCCAGCGCATGAGAACCTCCGGCATTAAGAAATCCTCTTCCATTTTCATCAGAATTGATGTAAACAACGGCATTCTGTTGCAATAACGCAGCATGATCTTCCACCCATTCTGTCGATCCGACAAGGGCGGGTTCTTCACCATCCCAGGCACAATAGACAATTGTGCGTTTGGGTTTCCATCCCGATTTCACCATCGCACCCAGCGCTTTTGCTTCCTCTAACATGGATGCCTGTCCGCTGATTGGATCCTGTGCGCCATTTACCCAGGCATCGTGGTGGTTACCGCGAATCACCCATTCATCGGGGAATTCGTCGCCCCTGATCATCGCAATCACATCGTAACAGGGAACCATTGTCCAGTCAAATTGCAATTCCAGGTGAACAGTCGACTTGCCTGGTCCGACATGGTAAGTGAATGGCAGGGCACCACGCCAGTTTTCAGGTGCAACAGGACCCGTTAATGACTCCAACAAAGGCATGGCGTCGTGATAACTGATGGGCAATACCGGAATCCTGAGGAGGTTGGGTGCATCCTGGTGGGTTGCATATCTTTTTGCATCCTTTGTTGCGCCTACACCTGGTGTTAGCGGATCTCCCGGGTAAACCACCATATCCATCACGCTGCCCCGCTGCACGCCATATTCATTTTTGAATGATCCTTTAGGATACACATCCCCCTGGTAATAACCATCATCCTTTGGATCAGAGTAAATAATACAGCCGATGGCTCCGTGTTCCTGTGCAATTTTCGGTTTGATACCCCGCCAGCTCTGTCCATATCGCGCAATAACGATTTTTCCTTTCACGTCTATGCCCATGCGGGCAAGGTCTTCATAGTCTGCATTCAAGCCGTAATTCACATAAACCAATTCCGCACGCACATTGCCGTCTGCACTCCAGGCATTGTACGTGGGCAGCTGACCTTCCTGTGCACTGCTTGCATCTTCTTTCAAGGCGGGTTCTTTTAACAACGCGTGGTAAACCTGCGGTGCAGTCATTTCCAATATCCTTAATTTGGGTACGGGAAATAAAACCGTGTAAACATCCATGCGAACGGTAAATCCGTAATTGGTGAATAACTGCCGGATTTTTTCGGCGACTTCCCTGCTGCCGGGCGAACCAACATGGTGTGGCCGGGAAGATAAATCCCGGATCGTTTCGCCTATATGCCCCGCACTGATTAAATCATCAAATATTTTTTCCCTTTTAAGTTCTTCCATGGCGCCGGCATCGCTGAAACCAGATATCTGACCGGACTGTGCGATTAAAACGGTGGATGCAAAAATGAACTGGCAAATAAAGAAAATCTGACGCATATTCTTAAGATTGGCTTAAAAGTACTTAATATTTAAAACCGTTTGTTTGCGGACAGGATGAATATAATCTGAAACGGATCCGGCGCCGCTATAGAGAGTCTTTGTATCTTGCTTTAAACAGGAACGATGAAAACATTCGAAGAGGAAAAAGTAAGGCAATTCTTTTTTATTGTTGTACTCTTCGTCATGGGAATTGTCCTGTACACCAACCTGAGATATTTTCTGCCGTCTTTTCTTGGTGCCGTTACTTTTTATGTATTGATGCGAAAATTTATGAAAGGGATGCTGGAGCGAAAATGGAAGCCGGCTACAGCCGCTTTGCTGCTGATGCTG
>DATCAO010000192.1:0-4393 GCA_036512575.1 Puia sp. | reverse complement strand
GTGATAAACTGAAAGCCGGGCAAAAAATTTTATTGCTCGTTCCTGAAAGTTCCCGTTTCTCCTATATGTATGCCTTACTTACTGTCTGTTAGCATGAAGCGGAAGGCTTGAAGCTGGAGGCCTGAGGCCTGAAGCTTCCTGCCTCGGGCTTCAAGCCTCAAGCTTAAAAAAATGAAAAAAGAAGAATTACCCCAAGACTTGGGTGCGCTGGGCAAAATCACCGGAGAGGTTTGTTATGTGGTGGATGAATTCGGGAATTATACCACCAAACTCAGCAATGGCTGGGAAGTGAAATCCTCCGCGCTCGAAGTGGCCTGGAAAGATGTGGAACAACGAATTCTGTCTGCAAAACATAAAGTGGAAAATCGCGAAGCCAGCCCGATCCTTTTTTTTATGGAACTCCGGGTGATGGATATTGGTATCGTAGCCGCATATACCGGTTTCTGGAAATGGCAGGTAAAAAGACACCTGAAATATTCCGTATTTGAAAAACTATCCGAAGCCAGACTCAGGAAGTATGCAGAACTCTTTGAAGTGTCGGTGAACGAATTAAAAACAATGCAGGTACATGAAGCTTGATTTCCGGCACACCCAGGCAGCCCATTGTGAAAACGGCGTGACCACCAGCCTGCTCAGGCATCACGGCGTAAACCAGATTACCGAGCCCCTGGCTTTCGGAATCGGATCGGGACTTTTTTTTATCTATATCCCCTTCATGAAAATCAACAACGGACCGGCAATCGCTTTCCGCACGCAGCCGGGACTGATTTTCAACAGGACCTGCAAAGCACTGGATATTCCTGTGGAAAGAAAAAAGTTCAGGTCAAAGGAGCAGGCGCAAAAAATATTAATGGAATGCCTGGAAGCCGGACAGCCCGTCGGATGCCAGGTGGGTGTTTATTATCTGACGTATTTTCCAAAAGAATATCGCTTTCATTTTAATGCGCACAACCTGATTGTTTTTGGAAAAGAAGACGACCAGTATTTAATCAGCGATCCGGTGATGGAAATAGCCACCTCGCTGAGCAGTTATGAATTGGAGCGGGTTCGTTTTGCCAAAGGCGCTTTTGCACCGCGGGGACAACTGTATTATCCAAAAGAGAAACGGGAGGTCACCAACGAACAGGTTAAGAAAGCCATCAGGACCGGCATCAACCGCAATATCAACCTGATGCTCCGTATTCCCGGACCGATCGCAGGCATCCGCGGCATTCGTTTCATGGCAAAAAAAATAAGCCAGTGGCGCGATAAACTGGGTCCGCAGAAAGCCGGTAGTTACCTGGCCCAGCTGGTGCGCATGCAGGAGGAAATCGGAACCGGTGGCGGTGGTTTTCGTTTTATCTACGGAGCATTTTTACAGGAGTCCTATGCCTATCATCCCATACAGGAACTGATCGATATCTCTGCACAGTTTACCCGCTCCGGCGACATCTGGCGATCCGCCGCCGTGCAGGCTGCCGGAATTTATAAGGGCCGGATCGGCAGTCAGGCAGATTTTAACGTGATGAGTGATTATCTCCGTGCGGCGGCAGACCTGGAAGAACAGGCATTCAGGGCTCTTTCGAAAATAAAATGGCCGGCATGAGTATTCCCGCCGTAACCATCAGGAATCTCGTATTTCATTATCCCCGCCGGGAGGGCATTTGTTTTGAAGATTTAAACCTGAACATTCTTTCGGGTGAACGATTCGGATTGTTTGGACCGAATGGCGCCGGCAAAACCACCCTGATGTACCTGATGACCGGCCTCGTGCAATACAAGGCAGGAAGTATCCAACTCGACGGACATGAAATAAAAAAACATCCGAAATCCGTGAATCATATTTTCGGATTTGTGCCACAGGATTTTTCTTACTATCCGGAATTATCTGCGCGCGCAAATCTCGATTTTTATGGAGCCTGGTATGGGTTGAGCCGAAAAGAAATAAAAAACAGATCGGAAGAACTTTTACATGTACTGGGATTATCAGACGTCGGCGATCGTCCCCTGCGTAATTATTCCGGCGGCATGAAGCGCAGGATCAATCTCGCCATCGGCGTTTTGCACAAGCCCAGGGTTTTATTCCTGGATGAACCGACAGTGGGTGTCGATGTGCAGTCACGTCACGCCATCATTCGTTACCTGATCGGTTTGAATGCTTCCGGCACGACGCTCATCTATTCCTCCCATCAGCTGGAAGAAGCTGCCGAACTCTGCTCGCGCATTGCTCTACTGGATAATGGAAAACTCATTGCTGAAGACAGCCTGGACAATCTTTTACAACAACATGGACATGAAGGTCTCGAAGGACTTTTCCTTGAACTCACCGGTAAACAATTCAGGGACTGATGCAAATTCTTTTAGCCACCATCGTTAAAGACCTGAAAATCCTCCTGCGCGACCGGGTCGGTTTGTTCATGATGTTTTTCATGCCCATTCTTTTGGTGATTGTCATCACCAGTGTGCAGAACAGCACTTTTGAACTGGTGAATAACAATAAAATTTCCCTGATCATTTTTAATAAAGATAAAGGGCAACTGGGTGCGCAGCTGGTTGAAGGCATCCGGAAAATCGGATTGTTCAATCTCAGTAATGCAGACAGCACCATTGCGATCTCGGAGATTTCAAAAAAGATGTACGACAACAATGCACTGGTTGCACTGGTCGTACCCGCGGGATTTTCCAGGTCCATTGAAACCAAGGCAGAAGACCTGGCGACCCGTGCATTAAAGGATCCGGATTCTGCAAATACAATCCCGAATCACGCGGCCCTTCCCGATTCACTGCTCATGTTTTATCATCCCGTGATGCAGCCGGCTTTCCGGCAGTCAGTCGAGGGCGCTTTCAGAAGTGTCGTGCAGGTGATCCAGGGCGAGGAGATCGTGAAGAAACTCTACGATGCAGTGAACCAGAAAGAAATTCCAGCTGACCTGGAAAAACAAATTCTTTTTGGCCAGATGCCGGTTATTGAAATTCCGGTATCGCGGAATGGCAGCCGCACCATACCCAATGCATCGCAACATAACGTGCCTGCCTGGACGATTTTTGCGATGTTTTTTATTGTACTCACGCTGGGCGGTATCATGGTCAGGGAAAAAAACAGCGGGAGTTTTATGCGGCTGAAAACTTTACCAGCCAGTTACCTATATGCGCTGGTTTCCAAACAGCTGGTATACATGGGCGTTACCTTCATGCAGGCCCTGGTAATTTTTGCGATAGGTAATAAAATATTTCCATATATCGGATTACCCGTTTTGCATTTGCCCCATGATATTCCGGCCCTGGTGCTGGTGACGCTGGTCTGCGGATATTGTGCAGTTAGTTATGCCATTGCAGTCGGCGTATTTGCCAATACCCCCGAACAATCCAACGGCTTTGGTGCCATCTCGGTTTTGATCCTCGCGGCTTTGGGCGGATTACTCGTACCCTCCTTCGCCATGCCGGCGAACCTGCAAAAAATCATCCAGCTCTCCCCGCTGCACTGGGCACTCGAAGCGTACTATGGGCTCTTTCTCGAGGGTGGAAAACTCAAAGACATATGGATGAATATTCTATCTTTAATAATAATAACCTTATTGATTCAGGGAATAACCCTTTACGGGCTCCGAAAGAAAAATTTAATTTAACATACGATGGAAACAGCTGAACTGAAACAGCAGGTGAAAGAGCAGATCATTCAATTTCTGAACCTGACCACAGTAAAACCGGAAGACATTAAAGATGACGAGCCTTTATTTGGCGAAGGCCTCGGACTGGATTCCATCGATTCCATCGAACTGATCGTTTTATTATCCCGCGAATACGGCATCACCATCCAGGATCCAAAAGAAGGGCGAAAAATTCTGACCGACATCAATACCATGGTGAGCTACATAGAGAAAAACAGAACCAAGTAAACCGCACCATTTGAAGAGGATCTTTATTACAGGTATGGGGCTGATCAGTGCCATAGGGGATTCTGTGGATGAAAACAGGATTTCATTACAACAGGGGAGGAGCGGAATATCCCATATCCGCTATTATGAAACAGCGTATGCGGGCAAACTGCCTGCCGCCGAAGTGAAGCACGACACAGCAGAACTCAACAGGCAAATATTCGGTAAACCCGATCCCGCCATCTCCAGAACTTCTCTGCTCGCATTGCAGGCGGTGGCTGAGGCCATTCAGGACAGCGGTCTCACTTCCGCCCAGGTTTCGGCTGCAGATACGGGACTGGTGGGCGCAACAACGGTTGGCGGCATGTGCCTTACAGATGAATTGTACCACGACGCCCTGGCGAAAGATCAGGGCACGCCCTATCTGTCGTCTTACGACTATGCTTCGGTTACCCTGGCGATACAGGAACGATACCGAATGAACGGTGAAATCGCAACCATCAATACGGCCTGTTCCTCTTCCGCAAACGCCATCATCT
>DATCAO010000191.1:0-9077 GCA_036512575.1 Puia sp. | reverse complement strand
ATAGAAAATACCCGGTATGGAAACCTGCCTTACAGGTTGTAGGAATGAATGCGATATTAAATATCACAGACAGGACTGTTATGAACCTGGAATTTTCAAAAGTTGATTTTTCCACCTGGAAGCGGACCACAAGTGCGGGTTTGCCCTGGAATAATGGGTGGATGTGGGATCAGGATCGGTTTGGCAATAATTTCCTGTCTCATCCGATGACTGGCAGTTTTTATTACAATGCAGCCAGGTCAAACGGTTACAGTTTCTGGGAATCCGCACCTTTTGTATTTGCAGGCAGTTATATGTGGAAGATCTTTGGGGAAAAAGGGACGCCGGAGCGGGAAGACCTGATCAATACGACATTTGACGGAATTGCGCTGGGAGAAATCCTTTACCGGCTGAGCTCAAATATATTGGACGACAGGTCAATCGGAACCGAAAGGGTTTTTCGTGAAATTTTAGCCGGAATCATAGATCCGGTAAGAGAGTTCAACCGGCTTGTTCAGGGAAAAGCCTCCAGAAGAACGAACAAGGAAGTGTACCAGACCGAACCGCTTAACATTACCTTATTTGCCGGTGTGCATTCAATAAATACGAATAGTTATGCGCTTTTTTCGGGGGTTAATGATGAAATGCTAGACCTCCAGCTGGATTACGGCAATCCATTTGAAGTCCGAAGCCGGAAGCCCTTCGATTTGTTCAGATTCCGGGCAGAACTCAATTTCGGAGTCGGAAGGAAATTAGCCGACAATGTAACCGGATATGGAATTTTATTTGGTAAAAATACAAACCTGGGAAAGGCAGAAATTCTTTACGGCGCTTTCCAGTATTATGATTATTTCGATACAAAAGCCTTCGAATTGTCAACCATTGCTTTCGGTGGTGGATTATTCGTCAAGTTACCGGTGAGCAAACAATCCAACTTATACACCAATTTTCATCTGGGACTTGTTCCTTTTGGAGGCGTGAGTGTGGGCCCGGTGAGCGACACGGCCCAGTTCCGGGATTATCGTTTTGCTTATGGTATGGAAGGGAAAATTGAAAGCAGTCTTACGGTTGGCAAATACGGTACCATCAGTATGCAATATTATTATTACATGATGCATTCCTTTGATAATACCGGAAAGGACGAGTTGGTGAAAGGCAGACTGGGAACCAGTGTGATTAACATGGTTAAACCCAGGATTACTGTACGGCTCTACAAAGATCTAAGCATTGGCGTAGAGCACAACCTGTATTTTAACAGCCATTCCGAGCGCGACTATGCCACAATAAATCATCTGCAAACGGAGCAGCGTGTATTTCTTATGTTTTATTGGGAAGATCCCCAACGAAAAGGACACTATAACTGATCTAATTACGACTTGACCTCCTCCCTAATAATCGAAGCGATTTAAATTAGAAAATTTAAGGTCAATATTTACATGCGATGACTGTTTTTTTTTGGTTCAATCCTCAGGCAGGATTTGTATTCTCCCAATCTTCGCATGAGATCAATATTCCCTTCTATAATCGCACCTTTTTCCGTATCACCGGCAGGAAGAATGATAAAGTTGAAGATGGAATGTTCTTTATCCAGGATATTTCCGGAATCTATTGCATAAGGCGTATGCGCATCCCATACTCCGCCAATGTCTTTATTATCGACTCCCGGGGCAAAGAACATAAAATGAGGCATCATCATATTAACAATGCTTCCGTCATTCCCATGGGTGCGTAAAATCGGAGCCAGCATATAGGAGACACCTGTTCTCGACGGAGCCTTATATACACCGTCTTTCACCCTTTTCAGAATCGTATCCCTGACTTGTGATGGGCTGTATTTTCCTGAGGCCCTCATTTCCGCAACGGCAAAAGCAACCGGCAGATATGTTTTTGCCCCTTCTGCGTCATAGCTGATCGCAGCATAAGTATCCTGTACAAATTCGGCCCTTTCCCATTCGGTGCGGTGAACATAAGTCGAAAATCCGTTTGTTCCCTGACGTGCGATATAATATCCTTTCTCCGGATCCAGGAGGTAAACGGTAGCTGAATCGCGCAGGTGCGCGGGCAGTGCACTCAACGCGAAGTCCGTCTCCAGATCCGGCGGCATTTTATCAAGAAGCCAGCCCGTAGATTTCTGACCAGAACCTGGGATCGGGAAAAGGGTCGGGATCAATAAAATGAGGAGGAATGTCAGAGGCCGCCGGCAATTATTTGCCAGGGAAAGCAGGATTTTTAGATGTTTCATGATATTAAGACAACGGGACTGCGGAAATCCGGACACGGACATCAATTTTTATAAAATAAATTTCAGGAGACTGTACGGAAATCAAATACAGCAGTTAAACAGCAGTGTCGGCAATAAAGAAACTTCCGCATTATATGCATTGATGCTTTTCAACGCCGCAAGATTCAAGGCGCGTTTTGGAACCCATGGTGAACTGATGGATCTGGAAGAACAGGACAGAACTTTATGGAACAGGGAACTTATACAATTGGCATTTTTTCATTTAGAGCGGCCACGGGGTGATACCATTTCCGAGTATCACTATGAAGCCTCAATCGCCGGAATGCATTGCAGTGCGGAAAATTTTGCAACAACTGATTGGAAAACCATCACCATACTGTATAATTGCCTTCTAAAAATCAATCCCAATCCTTTTGTTGAATTGAATTATGCCATTGCTTTATATTACGCAGGGCAAAAGAATGAGGCGCTTCTAATACTTCATAAGCTGGAGTCAGAGCCATTTTTCAACCAGTATTATCTTCTGCATGCCAGCCTCGGAAGAATTTATTTTGCTGAAGGCAATCATGTTTTGGCAAATAAATATTTTATGGAGACACTCAAACTAACTGGCTCTCCTGCAGAAAAATGTTTTATTCAGAGAATATTAGAGAAAATGGCCTCACCCCAGACAATACGAATTAATCAGTAGATCCATATTTCTTAATCAATGTTAAAAATACCCCATTTGTCCAGCCAAAACCATCCTGTCCCGGGTATTCACCACCACCAGCTTTTAACTGGGTATCCACAACGTTATATTTTTCCATCAATTTACCAGTCCTTTTGAATACATCTATATTTAACTGAAGCCATCGCCTGGCTATTTTTTTCGCGAGTTTTGAGTAACCATAATTTTCAAGCCCGGTAATCGTTGTCCATTGTAATGGTGCCCATCCATTGGGAGCATCCCATTGCTGGCCAGTTGTTTCTAAAGTACTGACCAATCCTCCGGGCTTGAGAAATTCATCCTCAATAATAACCGCAATCCTTTTTGTCTGTGCCTCTGTTGCCATATTAAAAACCAAGGGGAACACGCCCGCCAGGGACTTCGACTGCTTTTGCCTGCTCTCTTCAGCATCATAATCAAAATAAAAACCCTGTTCTTCATTCCAGCAATATTTCTGAATGGCCTCTTTTCTCTTTTCGGCTAATGATTCGTATTGTTTCGCTTTCCCAATTTCTCCTTTCAATTGATACACTTCAGCAAGGGTCTGTTCCAAATGAAATAGTAAACTGTTCAGATCAACAGGAACAATTTCAGTCGTATGAATGCTGACAAAAGAATGCTGTTCTTTGAACCAGCGGCTGGAATAGTCCCACCCCGATTCCGCTCCTGCCCTTAAATGATGAAATAATATTTGAGGTTCCTGTGCTGACTGTTGCGAAAGTTCAACATCTTCGCGAAAGGATTCCGGTCTCGGCGTATTGTTTACATCCCAATAACGATTCAATATTTCTCTATCGGGCATGCTGACCACATGAAATAATGCTGTTTTTTCCTCGTCTAATTGATCCGCCCCTTTCATCCAGAATTGATATTCTTTTTCTAATTGTGGCAGATAGTCCCAGAGAATTTCATTCCCTTTTATACTGGCCAGCAATTTTACCATCAGAGAAAAAAAGGGAGGCTGCGAACGGCCTATAAAATAACTTCGGTTGCCATTCGGAATATAACCCAATGTGTCTATGAGGTAAGAGAAATTCTTAACCATGTTTTCAACCATTTCATTTCTCCCGGAAATTTTTAATCCAAGCATCGTGAAGTAGCTGTCCCAGTAGTATATTTCTCCAAATCTTCCACCGGGAACAATGTATGGATGGGGAAGTGGAATAAGAGATCCATTTTCTTTATCCGGCTTCCTGGTAAGAAATGGCCAAAGTGCTTCTATATTTTCCTCAACCGTTTTATTTGTATCACTGATATATCCGGCAGAAAGAGGAACAGGCAATTCAAAATTTTCTCGTACAAAATTTGCCAGGCTGAATCCAGGCTGGCCTTTCTCCTTAATATATTTTTTATCGATCTCTTCAGGCTCATCCTTAGGCAAACAGTCAGGAAATGTTTTTCCATCAGGGAAAATCCTTTGCATTTGCACATCCCAAAGTAAAACAGGGGTATCAAAAGTCGCTTCCTTCTCCATTATTGTATAATTTTTCTGCTTCAGTGCCCGCCTGATGTAAATTCAACTTTGGTATTAGATTTTTTTTGCAGCCTGGAAAAGAAAATAATGCATGCAAATAAAATAGTCATAGGTACGAGGGAAAAATAAAATGCTTTTTGTCCTCCGATATGCTTAAAAAGATAACCGACCAGCCGGGAGCCCAGTGTTCCTCCGATAGCCGAAAAGAAAACAAGCAGGGATGCCATGGGGCTGTGAAATATTTTTTCCGTTGAACTTAATACAAATGAGTTGACCAGTGGATAAATGGGTGCAAGAAAAAAGCCAATCAGCGGGAAAACATAGGCAATGACCGGAACATCTGCCATTGAATTAATTTCTTTTTTTGGCATGTTTTGCGTCTGGGGCAGAACAAATAATACCATTAGTGCTGCCCCGATCAGGCAGGAAGTTAAAATGTAAACCCAGGATATTTTTTTTACAATTAAAGAACAAAAATACCGGCCCAGCGCAATGGAGAGCATGAGGATAACAGCCATAAATACACTTAGCTTTTCCGGCAGGAGCAGTACTTTTTGATTGAAAGTAGGCAGCCAGCTCATGATTCCCTGTTCCGTCATCACATACATAAATGCAGCTATGGCAAATACCAGAACCAGCGGCCTTTTCAGCAATTTGATCATTTCAATAAAATCATCTTTTATACTTGAGCCTGGAATCTGGTATTGAATATTAAATTTCGAAAAGAATAAAATGAAGAAGGAGATGGCAACCAGTGCAGCCAAAAACAAGTAGATTCTCAGCCATGCATTCGGATCCGTATCACTATAAAATAAAGGAAAGGCAATGAATCCGGTTGCAATCCCGATCATGAAAAAACTTTCAATGGAGCTCAATAAACTTTTATGTTCTTTGTCATTGTTCGTGATCAGCCCGATCATAGAATACACGGAGACTTTAATAATTGCAAAGGATATGCCCACGCAGGCAAATAAAATCCGTACAGAAGTAAAGGAATTACCCCAGTACATACCCAGGCATCCGGCGAAAACCAGGGCCAATGCGATAAGCATACCTCTCTTATAACCCAGCCGGGGTAGGAATGAACCAACAAAGAATGAAACAAATGCAATGGAGAGATCCTTAAAAGCTTCTAATGAACTTGCAGCAACTTCATCTACATGGTAACGGTTTTGAGATTTCTGTATCAGAATACCCACACTGTTCAGCAGAATAGCGAAAACAAAATAATTAAGAAATAAAGAAAACTTGATTTTAAAGTTCGACATGGCAAATCCTTAAAGCGTTCACCCAAATATAGATTTATTCGTGTTTAAAGCCTTTCCCATTTCAACTTAAAAACTCAAGTTGTTCATATATTTTTCTATATTTAAAGGGGTTTAATAATCCCTTTTCTACAACCCCATTTTTGTTATGTCAACAGGGTCTCCGGCATTGGTGATGATTGGCTGCGAAAAATAATATGCTCAATCATCCTGGTGAAGCTTGCTAAGACTGCTGTTGATGATGAATTCAATGATTAAAACCAAAAATCCTAACAATGGGAACGATCAAGGAGGAGCATTAGGTGGTTTTATACACCCAGGCTCCAGCCCTCTCTGTATGTTCTTTTTACAAACTGATTGGCATCTTCGAAATTGGTGATCCGCATTGCCGGACCGTCCCAAAGCAGTTTAATATGCCTGCCCGGATATTCGATATCATTCCCATTTTTCTTTTGGATATTCGTACTCCGGATCGCCAGGTTGCCCATTAAAACCGATTCAGTCAGCGGACCCGCAATGTCAAAATTTGAACTGAGATTTTTTGCCTTTTCGCTACCGTATCCCATCATGGAGGCTTCGATCCAGGCGGCGTAGTGGCCTTCATCTCCTCGGGGTACCCGTGGAATGGTTTGGGGAATATTCGCAGTTTTTGTTTTGCTGGTTGGAAGAAGTTGCGGGTTGATGCCATAAGTGCCACACATCATTTTTCCCTTCGTTCCGATAAAGATCGCACCGTTACCGCCATCACCCATGAGTTCGTTGGAGCCAAGCTCATAGGGCCTTGTAGGTTGAATACCACCGTCCATCCAATGCAGTTCTATATCCGGTTTTCCATTTTTGCCCTGGAAGACAAGGGTAATATGCGAAGATATTGGACCACTTTCGGGCGTATAGGCAGCATTCCAGTTTTCGATATAACGGGAGGCCACGCTGCATTCGGCAGATATCGGATATCCGAGTCCAAGTACGGCAAAAGCGGGTGCCATAATATGACAAGCCATATCGCCCAGCGCGCCTGTACCGTAATCCCACCAACCCCTCCAGTTAAACGGCAGAAGTCCATCGAAATAATTTTTTTGAGGCGCCGTTCCTAACCACAAATTGTAGTCAAGTGTAGCCGGTATAACAGACGCGGTTGTTGGCCTCATGATTCCCTGAGGCCAGATCGGCCTGTCGGTATAACAATAAACGGTTTCAACATCACCGATAAGACCCGCCCGATACCATTCCACCAACTGCCTGACTCCATCGCCGGAAGCACCCTGGTTTCCCATTTGGGTTACCACTTTATACCGATGTGCTGCTTCCGTAAGCATTCTGGCTTCATATATATCGTGCGTGAGCGGTTTTTGTACGTAAACATGTTTGTGCAACTGCATGGCAGCCATGGCGGCTACCGCATGCTGGTGATCCGGAGTCGAAACAGAAACCGCATCGATGGATTTAAATTCTTTGGAAAGCATTTCCCTGTAATCCTTATAATATTTCGCTGCAGGAAATGCTTTTCTTGTGTCTGCTGCACTTACATCGTCTACATCACAGAGAAAAGCAATATTTGCCTTACCGCTGTCCGAAAAATGTTTTATATCGTCAGCTCCTTTACCACCGACTCCAATGCTGGCAATGGTTAATTTATCACTCGGTGCGATGAATCCCCTGCCCATAACATGCCGTGGAATAATATAAAAACCTGCAGAGGCAAGCGTTGCATTCTTTATAAACCGGCGACGTGAACCATTCATAGCCATAATGATCTTTTTAAATTGTATAATTTTAAAATACGAATTCTACTTTATTTGCCTAGTATGCCTGCCAGGACATATGAAAAGTACGGTGTTTTATTTTGACATAGTCCAGCATAAATCGAATCTACGGAATTTATACAAATTCATTGTCGGTAAACTTGTAACTATGATGGTTCCCTGACCTTTATTCGCCCAGCGGAAAAATGTTAAAACTCGTCCCTTGTTCCCGAACCAATCAGGCACATGGCCTTATCTACGTTAAATGAATTCTGATGAAGCTCACCTTTCGCGCAAGCCTCCGCCTTGAAACAGGCCAGATAAGACCTCGCACGGGGCGGCGACTGTACAATAAATGAATACGGTGCGGAGTCACTCAGTAATTTATCAGGCAAAACAACGGGAATTGTTATGATCTCATCATTCTTAAAATCGGGGAACAGAAAAATCATGGTGATGCGAAACGCGGTGATATCTTTTTTTCTTTGCAGAAAACGTTTGCTGAACTCGTAATCGACACTGACTACCAGATTAGTAAAATGATCGTCAGGAGTTATTTTCACCCGGGCTGTCATGATCCTGCTCGTTGGATACTGAGCATTCAAATCCCAATGTTCAATTCCGGTTACACTATAAGCATCGCCTGTTTTCGCCTGCGCCGCAAAATGTTTCACCAATCTTTGCCAGAGCATTCCACCCTTAAAATTTTCCCGGAACGGCTGCAGGGCATCCATGATCAGCTTGGCCGGAATATTACTTTTCCGGAGGCGCCGGCCATGCGCCTTCATGGCCGGGTTTATAACTGCCCTGGATTGGGATCCCCTCGCCGCGCGATCATGCCTGCCATAGGTTTTACTTTTTACAACGATTTTATCAGCCGGCTTTTTGACGGATTTCTTTTTGCCGGGCTTCTTTTTAACAGGCATGCATGTTTTTTGGTAAAATTATAAAAATCTGCAAATTCCCAGAGACCTTATAGAGACCTTATAGAGACCTTATAGAGACCCTGAGCCTCAATGACAAGGGAATGACAAGGGACTGACAAGGGAATGCAGATGCAAAACCACCCCTGCTCTTTGCAGGCAATTACCCAAAACAGGTATAGTGAAAGAAATGATCTGATCTTTTTGCCTATGGCGGCGTATATGTATTTCGGAAACCCATTACGAACCCAGAACGAATCCAAAGCAGAGGCAATGGGGCTGTCCCTGACCGGACACCAGTGCCATTCCTTAAGACTGAAATAGATACGAGATATTGTAACGCCTGATTATCAGGATATTATAGCCGTACAATACCTGGTGCCGGCCGTTTGAGCCGGAGAAAAACAACCCCAATAGTATTAAGGCGCTCCCTTTAAGAAATTATTGATACTTTTCAGGTGTTTTTATTGATACTTTTCCTGTGTAATCAATAATCGATCCTACTATGAGATTTAAGACAGCTGGAAGGAATCAGAATCCAAAACCATCCTCTCCATATTCTTTCTGAAATAGATCAGAAATCCAATTCTTAGTGACTTATTACTTTTTGCGACTAAACCTTATACTAGTCTCATTTGACCAGTTTACCTATTATGAAGATCAGGGCTCATATGAAAGGTTCTTTCATCATGGTATTTCTATTGGTGGCATGCATCGCATTGCTAAATGGTTTTTCTCTGCGC
>DATCAO010000190.1:0-4868 GCA_036512575.1 Puia sp. | reverse complement strand
CAACTGACCATTGTTCGCGGAATTCGTTCCTATCTGGTACAGTTTGTTTTCCAGGGTCGCTGTTTGAAGATGAGTGGCAGGATTTAATGTTTCGTCCTTGCCGGCGATATAACCCCGCCGTTTATCTTTTCCGGTGTCAGCAGGTACGGCAGTCAGGTTTGTCTGCACAAAAACCCCCTTTGTCAGAAATACTTCATTATGCGGACCTATAGAATATTTAAAATCTGTTTTTGCGAAAACCTGGTCCAGGACGCTACTTAATGGATCCCTGTTGGCTGTTAGGTTGATGCGCAGGCTGTCGAACAACGAGGTATCAAAATAAAAGAAATAATCGGTTTGAGTTTCTATCTCCCCGGTAAACTCTTTGATCGTCTGGTCATGGAATGTTCCGGATATCAGGTTCTGCGCATTTTTCTGAGCCCGGAGTCCGGAGCAGAAAAATACCCCAAGGAACGTCACCAACCCGACAGTTACAATTCTTTTCATATTAGTTGGCTATTTGGTCGTAATAGCCTGCTACCTGGGTCAGCGTATTGTCCCTATCCTTCCTGTAGTTCAGTTTGTTCTTTTTCATAAACCGCTGAATTTCTTTGCGTCGATTGTCCAGAATGTTCAATAAGTCTTTCCTAGATTTAATATAAATCCAGGAAGCGCCGGTGTGAATAAAATAACTATACGATTCGTTGACATGCCAGATTGAACCTTCTGTAGCGGATAGCGTTTCCTGCATATCTTTTTTCGTCCATTTTAACACGGCGGTGGGTCCGGAATAAAGCAATTCATAAAAGCCCTTTTCCGGCAACCCTTTATATTGGGGTATTGGAAAAACCCTTACAAAATGATGACCGCCAAGTGTAAAAGAATTAACCCGCTCATTGATCAATTGCAGCCTGAATCCCTGGTCGACGGCAACCAGTTTCTGCCTAAGGTCTTCGTATAATAATGAAACATTTATAAATAACACACTGTCATACTCTACGGAACCGACCCGGGTTGCCTGGCTGCCGAGAAAATATGGGCTACCCTCCCGGAAAACATAGTCATATCCCTGGAATAAACTGCCATTGTATAATCGGGACTGGTCTCCCAACTGATCATAATAAACCGCGAGTGTGCGTGAGAGCGCCGTCTGGAATAATATGCTATCTTCCTGTTTGGATTGGCCGGAAACCTGAGGGGAATACAATAAAACAGCAAACGAGCAGACAGCAGGCAATCCAAATTTCATTACGGTATGTTGACTTGAAACACAGCCTACCCCACATGACAATCAACAAAGGTCAGTTGCTGCTTTCTATTAATATTCATAGCAATATAGTGATTTTTTAAATCGATTTACAAATGAAATCCGGGAAACACATCATAACGTTCATGGGTATTTGTATTTTCTGTCTTCAAGCATTCACAGCCATGACTCAAACAAAAACCGAAGGTTTTCGTGTGATCGCTTTTTATACCGGCCGGGAAGATCAGGCACATATCAGTTTCATGCATGAAGCCAACCGCTGGTTTCCAAAAATGGGTGTCATTCACCATTTTACTTATGATTCTACCAACAATTGGAATAACCTGAATGCTGAATTTCTTTCCCATTACCAGGTAGTGATCTTTCTGGATACCCGACCTGACGAACCGGTCCAGCGCAAGGCTTTTGAAACTTATATGAAAAACGGCGGATCCTGGATGGGCTTTCATTTTTCCGGCTTTGCCCTTACACCCTCTGATTTCCCCCAGAACTGGGATTGGTACCACAACGAGTTTTTAGGTTCCGGTTCTTATCTCAGCAATACCTGGAGGCCGACACCCGCTGTATTACGCGTACTTGACAAAAAACATCCGGCAACGAAAAATTTACCGGACACTTTCCGGTCTTCTGCAAGTGAATGGTACCGGTGGACGAACGATCTGCGCACCAACCCCCATATTGATATTTTACTTTCCATCGACAGCACGAGTTTTCCGCTGGGTACTGGTCCCAAGCCCTATGAGATCTGGCATAGCGGTTTCTATCCCGTTGTCTGGACGAACAGGGATTACCGGATGGTGTATTTCAATATGGGTCATAATGATATCGATTATGAACACCATACCAATCAGGAACTTTCGCAAACGTTCAGTTCTGATATGGAAAACAAACTGATCCTGGATGCTTTGGACTGGCTGGGAAAGAAAAACTAATTTCTGACTAGGATGAATGAGTATGAAGACAGTTATCATAACAGGCGCCAGCGGAAACCTCGGAACTGCCGTAACCCGGGAATTCCTGGATAAAAATTATCGTGTCGTTGCAACAGTTTCCAATGAAAAAGCCCGGGGAGATTTGCAGGCCCATCCCAATCTGGACGTCGAAGTGATTAACCTGACGGAAGAAAAGGAAACCAGCGATTTTATTCAAACCTGCATTAAGAAATATGGCATCATTGATGCGGCAATACTACTCGTTGGGGGATTCATGATGGGTGATCTTGACCATACTTCGGGTGATGACCTCCGTAAGCAGATAACTCTGAATTTCGAAACTGCCTATTACGTCACCCGGCCGCTTTTCCCCCACCTGGTGGAAAATAAAAGAGGCAGTATCATTTTTATCGGCGCGCGTCCCGCACTGAAGGCAGCACAGGGAAAAACACTGGTCGCTTACAGCCTCAGTAAGTCGCTGTTGTTTAAACTCGCGGAATTTTTGAACGAAACTGCCAAAGGAATAAACGTAAGTGTTTCTGTTGTTGTACCCAGTACGCTGGACACACCGCTAAATCGCAAATCCATGCCCGATGCCAATCCCGAAAACTGGGTAAAAACCACGGATGTTGCAGAGACAATTGAATTTCTTGTTTCAGACAAATCGAAAGCCTTAAAAGAAACCGTACTGAAGATGTACAATAATGCCTGAGGATTTAGCGTGGATCGTATATCGTTTATCGTTATACGAATTTCGATCTACGATCCACGATTCATGACCCACGATAAGTATGTATCAATGAATACGTCTTAATCACCCTCAGAATTTCAGCCACACTCCAGGCCTGCGCTACACAGCCCCGGGAGGAATGCGGTGCGTCGCCATCAAAAATTTCTGAAATATTTCCGATGCAGTTTTGGCTCAGGTGGATTGAAAAACGGTCGATAATCGCATGCGCTTCTGCTCTAAACGATTCCCCGAATGTTTTCATTCCTGCCTCCACAAAAGGTCCCAGCAGCCAGCTCCAGGCGGTTCCCTGGTGATAAGCACTGTCGCGCTGGAACAGATCACCCTGATAAAAACCGATATACCGCGGATCATCCGGAGCTAGTGAACGGAGTCCGAATGGGGTATATAATTTTGCTCTTACTGTATTTAAAACTGCAATAGCTCTTTCCCCTTCCAGTAATTTAAAGGGCAGGCTGATTGTAAAGATCTGGTTGGGACGCAGACTGGCATCCGGTTTGTCCAACTCGTCGATCAGGTCATAACAGTAATTACCTTCTGAAAACCAGAAAATTTCGGAAAAAGTTTTTTTTGCCTGCTCAGCTTTTTTCAGCATTTGATCAGCAGTTTCTGTTTCTCCATTTTGCAAAAGAAGGGTTTCAAATATTTTCAGTGCATTATACCAAAGGGCTTCAATCTCCACGGGTTTACCCATGCGGGGTGTGACCACCCAACCGTTCACACGCGCATCCATCCAGGTCAGCTGTTGACCCGCTTCACCGGCATATAACAATCCATCTTCGGCAACGTGGATTCCATAACGTGTTCCTTTGAAATGCCATTCGATAATATTTTTCAATACGGGTAAAATTTCCTGAAAAATGAAATTCCTGTCGTTGGTTGCCTGCAGATACGCATATACGGCATTGAAATACCAAAGTGTGCCATCAACCGTATTGTATTCCGGTGGTTCGTTTTGATTTAGAAAACGATTGGGCAGCATGCCCTGGCTTACAGATTGCGCAAAAACTGAAATGATCTTTTTTGCGTCTTCGAAACGTCCGGTCTGCAGGCAGAGTCCCTGCAGGGAGATCATCGTGTCCCTGCCCCAATCGGTAAACCAGTGATAACCGGCAATAATAGTTTTTAATTCCTGTGTTGAACGAACATCGGAAGGACCGGGGATCGTACGCTGAACAATAAACTGGTCCGCCGCCAGTGTCAGCTGCATGGCTAGTTCGCCGGGTACGGTTTTCAAAAGGGACAACTTTCTGTCATTCTCCTGCTCAAACAAAACGTTTGAATTTTTACCAACCGGATTTTCAGTGGAAACCAAAATGTGCAAAACCCCGCCGTCCTTCATCTCAACTTTAAATACACCGTGATTAAACAGATCTTCGGTATAATCCTGCCCACGGGATTTCTCTTTTGCATAATTAAAATGGTAATACCATTGATTGCGGGGATGGTATTCCGATCCGGGTATGGCAATATAAATATCCGGCGCGCCCGAAAAAGGCTGATTGTGAAAGATGCCATTTTCAAATTCCACATCCCAGTAGATATCCCTGGTTGCTTTTTGCAATTGATGATACCCCCGGGCTGCAATCAGGGGAAGTAATTCCATGGTGAACGGTGCTGCCGCCTGCAGAACTTCATAGCGGATCAGGGTGGTATTTTCTCCATATACCATGGTAATCGTTTTCCTGAGGCAAATGCCGTCTACTTCGTAAATCCATTCAGGAAAAAATTCCTTCTGAAAAGAACTGAGATACTGAAAGCCCACCGGAAACAGGGTATCGCCAAAATCATTTACTCCGAGTTCAAATCGTTTCCCATTCAGTACCAGGGTTTCATCCAACTTGGAAAGGAGTAGCATGCGGTCTGCCGGCGGTACGATCGCCGCCATGAGCAAACCATGATACCGGCGGGTATGACAACCGTTTAAGCTGCTGCCCGCCCA
>DATCAO010000189.1:0-4962 GCA_036512575.1 Puia sp. | reverse complement strand
GGTAAGGAAGAACTCATCGAATTGCTGCATACCGCGCTGGCAAAAGATCCCCTGCTGAAAAAACGCAGCATAGCGTTAAAGGAAACTGAAGCGATGATCAACATATCCGGAGGAGATGCGCGCAAACTGCTTAATCTTCTGGAACTGGTAACCGATTCCCAGGCCGATCCGCTGGTCATCAGCGACGACCTGGTGATGGACACGGCGCAGCAACGCATTGCGTTGTACGATAAGAAAGGCGAACAACATTATGATATCATCTCTGCTTTTATCAAATCTATGCGGGGAAGCGATCCCAACGCCGCGGTTTACTGGCTGGCCCGTATGATTGAAGGCGGAGAAGATGTGCAATTCATTGCCCGCCGCATGCTGATCCTGGCCAGTGAAGATATCGGGAATGCCAATCCCAATGCACTTTTACTGGCCAATGCCACATTCGACGCGGTGAGCAAAATCGGATATCCCGAATCCCGCATCATCCTTTCACAATGCGCCATTTACCTGGCCAGTTCCGCTAAGAGCAACGCTTCCTACATGGCCATCAGCGAAGCCCAGGAAGCGGTGAAAAAAAACGGCGACCTCCCGGTGCCGCTGCACATCCGCAATGCACCGACAAGACTCATGAAAAATATGGACTATTCGAAAGGATACGAATACAGTCATGACTATGAAAAAAACTTTTCACCCCAGGAATATCTTCCCTCCGAAATCAGCGGCACCTCTTTTTATGATCCCGGGAAAAATGCGCGGGAAGAAGAAATTCGCAAACATTTACGCGGGCTTTGGGAGAAAAAGTATAGATACTGATTTTCACATTTAATTTGTTTTCAGATTCTATTCATGTGGTAAATGAGAGATTGTGGATATGAGGGTATATGGAATGCCACTTATTGTTTCGATGCCTTCTCTGTATTCTTATTCTTTAAAAAGAATACAAATGAAAGAGAATATTATTCTAATTAAATCAATTAATTTTTCAGTCAGAATAAAAAACTATTGCAACGGACTTTATTCCAAAAGAGAGTCAATAATTGCCAACCAACTTCTAAGATGCGGGCTCGCCATAGGCGCAAACATCTCGGAAGCCCAACAAGCCGAGAGCAGGTCTGATTTTATTCATAAAATGAAGATTGCCTCCAAAGAAGCCAGTGAAACTTCATATTGGCTATCCATCTGCGAAAAAATCGATACCGGCGGATTCCAAATTGAATTAATGAATGAATTAAATCAAATCGTTGCAATTCTTTCAAAAATTATAATTTCGGCAAAGAGAAATGCATAAATCTCATTTCCCACATTATCATTAAAAATTCAATTTCCATATACCCTGATATCCACAATCTCTCATTTGCCACATTTATATGATCTGGACGCTGAAACCATTTGACGAACTGACTGCTGGAGAACTCTATAATATATTACAACTCCGCAATGAAGTTTTCATCGTTGAACAAACCTGCCCCTACCAGGATATGGACAATAAGGATTTATACGCGTTTCACCTGATGGGCATGAAGGAGAATAAACTTGTTGCCTATTCCCGCCTGCTGGCGCCCGGGATCTCCTATAGTGAATCTTCTATCGGCCGCGTAGTAAGTTCCCCCGCCGCGCGTAAAACAGGCATGGGAAAAAGACTCATGGAAGAAAGTATATTTCAAATTAAAAACCTTTTTCAAACAGATACCATACGCATTGGCGCTCAGCTTTATCTGAAAAATTTTTACGAATCCTTCGGTTTTATCCAGGAAGGCGACACCTATCTCGAAGATAATATTCCTCACATTATTATGTTGAGAAAACCAAAATGAAACGGTTTTCCAGTTGTTGGAATCTGTCCCAATAATATAGTTTATCCTGCCTACACCATATAAAGAATAATTCCCGTTCTTGTATGGTAACTGGTTTTTGTTTAATTAAGAACCAAAATCCAAACCGTCGAAAACTAAATCGATATTCCATGAAAACAGGTTTACACTCCATTCGGAAGTGTTTGTGTTCACTGGCCATAACGCTGGTCTTTTTTCACCCTTCCTATAGTCAGCTCTCTGCCGGAAATTATTTCGAGGCAGGTGTTACCGTTGGTCCAATGGTATTCCTCGGCGACCTCGGTGGTCACCAGGGAGTGGGCACGACTTTCCTGAAGGACTATAATATGAATGCAACCAAACTTACTTTCGGTATATACGTTGCCGCGCACCCTTCTGAATTGTTAGGTATCCGTTTATCCGCCAATTTCGGAAGTATTGAAGGGGACGATAACTATATCGTAAATAAGGGAACAGAAGAAGTTGCCAGGCTGAACAGAAACCTGAATTTCAAATCATCCATTACCGAGGCCAACCTGATGTTTGAAGTGTATCCGACCGTTCTTTTTGAAGATCAGCCAATCGACCAACAGGGAAGATTGAGACCCTACGGTGTAATTGGTGTCGGTGTATTCCATTTCAATCCAATGGGACAATATGTTGATCCGAATACATCAGCTACTACCTGGGTTTATCTCCAGCCCCTGCACACAGAAGGCGAAGGTCTGGTGGCCGGCAAACCTAATTATGCACTTACCCAGCTGGAAATCCCGATGGGAGTTGGAGTAAAATATTATGTGAGTGATAATGTAAATCTGGGCGTTGAATTTCTTTACAGAAAAACATTTACAGATTATATTGATGATGTGAGTACAAAATTTGTTGATCCTGCTGTGTTGGCTGCTAACCTGCCTGCCGGAACCTCAACGATCGCGATTGCCATGGCCAACAAAAGTCCTTTGCAGGGCGTGCCGGGAAGCGGATATAATCCTGGAGACAAAAGAGGGGATCCGACACAGAACGACGCCTTTTTCACACTGGCTTTGAAATTAGGTATCCGCTTTGGCGACAGGAACGCTTACTCAAATTCAACCAGATGCCCTTTGCTGAGGTTCTAAATAATTTTTGTTGATCCGTACCCTTATTCTTTTTTTTAATCCGTACCCTTTTAACAGACTATGAAAACAATCAGTGCACAAATTTCCGGAACGTCAAGGAAGCTATTATTGCCCCTTGCCCTAATGACCACTACCCTGGTCTCTTATGCCGGTTCACCATTACCCGTGCCGAATGCGGTGACGATCACAAAAAATCTGAACAATAAAAAGCATAAAGTGAAGCTTTTTACCGCATCGGATTACAAAACGCTTCTTTTTACCGTAGATGGCGTTGATGAAAACCGCTATACATTATTTGTCTTTGATCTTGATGGCAAACTGATCATCCAGTCCGTCATCCTGAACCACGAAACCGGTATCCTTTCCGAACTGCCTGCAGGAGATTACCTGTATGAAGTGCTGGCTAACGACACTCGTGTGGAAAATGGTCAACTGACAGTTAAATAACCACCCTTAATGCAACCCAATAAGCAGCGGGAGAGCTGATTAGTAGAATCCTTTTATCCGAAGGTTTAGTAAGACCTGATCCGTTCCCTATTATTTTTGTACCCAAACGGTTTTACTGATCAACTCCCGCGATCTTATTGGAGCGTAATGTTCGGATGAGCGAGCACAGTTGGCAGTTGGCAGTTGGCGGTTGACGGTTGGCGGTAGGCAGTATTGAAAACTAATTTTCAGATTATCATTCCTCATTTCATTTCCACTTTACCACATATCCACAGTTCCATATTCGCCACATTAATGAGTTAATGTGTCATCATTTACTTCAGCTCCTCCTTTAGATATTTTGCGGTAAAGCTGCGTTTCACACCCACCAGTTTTTCCGGTGGCCCCTCAAAAAGTATTTCTCCTCCCCCGTCCCCGCCCTCGGGACCCAGGTCGATCAGATGATCGGCTACTTTGATCACGTCCATATTGTGTTCGATGACCAGCACGGTGTTGCCGCGGTCGACCAGTTTATTCAATACGTCCAGCAAATGACTGATGTCTTGAAAATGAAGGCCGGTGGTGGGTTCATCCAAAATATAAAACGTTTTTCCGGTTTCCCGTTTCGACAATTCAGTACCCAGTTTGACGCGTTGCGCCTCACCGCCACTGAGCGTGACAGCCGACTGACCCAGGGTAATATATCCCAGGCCCACTTCCTGCAGCACTTTGATCTTCCGGTAGAGGTAGGGCACGTTTAGGAAAAATTCCACTGCTTCATCCACCGTCATATCCAGCACATCACTGATGGATTTCCCTTTATAGCGGATCTCCAGCGTTTCGCGGTTATATCTTTTCCCGTTGCACTTCTCGCAATGCACATACACATCAGGCAGAAAATTCATTTCGATCACGCGCATGCCTCCGCCTTCACACACTTCACACCGGCCGCTTTTTACATTAAAAGAAAACCGCCCGGCTGTGTATCCGCGGATTTTCGCTTCCGGGATAGAAGCAAACAGCGTACGTATATCAGTAAAAAATCCGCAATAGGTTGCCGGATTACTTCTCGGTGTACGGCCGATGGGTGACTGATCAATCTCTATCACTTTATCTATATGTTCCAGGCCCCTGATATTTTTATATTCCAGGGGAACACCCTTGGATCCATAAGCATGATGACTCAGAATCGGGTACAGGGTTTCATTGATCAATGTTGATTTTCCGCTTCCGCTGACACCGGTAACGACAATAAATTTCCCTAAAGGAAAAACAACGTCAACATTTTTCAGGTTGTTTCCCTTCGCTCCTTTAATTTCCAATAATTTTCCATTCCCTTTTCGTCTTTCTTCGGGCAGCGCTATTTTTCTGTGTCCATTCAGGTAGTCCGCCGTGATGGTGTTCAGTTTCAGCATGCTGGCCGGATTTCCCTGCGCCACGATGCGGCCACCATGAAAACCTGCTTTCGGACCTATGTCCACCAGGTAATCCGCTGCCATCATGATCTCCTTATCGTGTTCAACAACCAGGATGCTGTTTCCGATGTCCCGAAGATTTTGCAATGCCAGGATCAGGCGCTGATTGTCGCGCTGGTGCAGGCCGATGCTGGGTTC
>DATCAO010000188.1:0-2754 GCA_036512575.1 Puia sp. | reverse complement strand
ACGGCAAAGGTAGGAAAATCAACGAAATATTGAAAAATAATCCGGAAGTTTCTTTTGCCGATATTTGTAAAGCGATTAATGTCAAAAAAATGAAAGACTTACAATACATCACGAATTCCTCCCCCTCATTTATAGAAAGTTTATACCTGGATTTTGTAAAAGACCCGCAAAGCGTTGACCCTGAGTTCAAAAAATTCTTTGAGGGTTTCGATTTTGCCCTGACCCAGGGCAAAAATGGCAATGGTCAGGCCACTGTTTCCAAAGAAACGGTGCTGAAAACGACCGATGGGGTGGACTGGAAAAAAGAGCTGGGCGCTTACCGGCTCATACTCGGATACCGGAATAAAGGGCATCTGATAGCCTTAACCAACCCCATCCGCCCGAGAAAAGACCGGGGCGCTAATCTTGACCTGGGTTTCTTCGGTTTTACTGAAGACGACATGGACAAATCCTTTTTTGCCGGTAACCTGATTGGCCTGGGTACCACGAGTCTCCGGAATATTCTCGGTCATCTCCAAAAATGTTATGCCCAGCACGTGGGTATTGAATTCAAATACATCAGTGATCAGAAAAAAGTAGACTGGCTCACGACAGAGATGGAGAAGAAATTTATCGAACCCATTTCACTGGAGAAGAAAAAGAGGATCCTGGAAAAGTTGAATGAGGGAGTCATGTTTGAAAAATTTCTGCACACCAAATACATCGGCCAGAAAAGATTTTCCCTGGAAGGGGGTGAAACAACGATTCCCGCACTGGATGCCATGATCAACACTGCGGCGGAATACGATGTTCAGGAAGTGGTCATGGGCATGGCACACAGGGGGCGCCTGAATATTCTTGCGAATATCCTCGGTAAAACCTATGAACAGATTTTTAGTGAGTTTGAAGGAACGGCCAAACCCGATCAGACCATGGGCACCGGTGATGTAAAATATCATCTGGGTTTTGGAAGTGAACTGACCACACCGGCCAATAAAAAAGTGCACGTCAAACTCATGCCGAATCCTTCGCACCTGGAAGCGGTCGACCCGGTGGTCGTGGGTTTCGCCCGCGCAAAGGCCGATGTGATGTACAACAGTGATTTTGATAAAATTCTTCCGGTGCTCATCCACGGGGATGCATCAGTTGCCGGTCAGGGAATTGTTTACGAAGTATTACAAATGAGCGACCTCGACGGATATTATACGGGCGGGACCATTCATTTTGTGATCAACAACCAGATTGGTTTCACCACAGATTTTGATGAAGCCAGAAGTTCGGACTACTGTACTTCGCTGGCTTCTGCCATGCACGCACCCGTAATGCACGTGAATGGTGATGATCCGGAGGCCACAGTGAAATGCGCTGAAATTGCCACCCGTTACCGGCAGGAATTTAATTCGGATATTTTTGTAGATATGGTTTGCTATCGTCGCCATGGGCACAACGAAGGAGATGACCCGAAGTTTACCCAGCCGATCCTCTATGCCCTCATTGACAAACATCCCAACCCCCGCGAAGTGTACACCCAGTTTCTCATCGAAAACGGCGAAAGCGAGGCGAGAGACCTGGCCAAAGACATGGAGAAAAAATTCTGGAACGATTTGCAGGAAAGGCTGGATGAGCTGAAGCAAAAGCCCCTGCCCTATACTTACCAGCAGCCCGAAATGTGGTGGAGAAGCCTGCGCCGCGCTAAACAGGCGGATTTTGAGAAATCGCCGGTAACAGCTATTTCCGAAGCGGATCTGAATAAGATTTTCGACGCAATGATGTTCTGGCCCGAAACATTTACACCGCTTAAGAAAATTGAAAAACTTCTGCAGGATAAACAGAAGTTATATAAGGAGGAACAAAAACTCGACTGGGCTTCAGGTGAATTGCTGTCTTATGGTAGCATATTACTCGACGGGCAGGATGTTCGCATGAGCGGCCAGGATGTACGACGCGGAACATTTTCACACCGGCACGCCGTACTCCGCGACGAAAAAACCGACGAATCCTATAACCGGCTCAGCCGAATACCGGGTGCGAACGGGAAATTCAGGATTTATAATTCCCTGCTCAGTGAATATGGTGTCTTGGGTTTCGAATATGGGTATGCACTGGTCAATCCCAATGGTCTGGTGTTGTGGGAAGCGCAGTTTGGGGACTTCTGCAATGGCGCCCAGACCGTGATCGACCAGTTCATTGCGGCGGGCGAACAGAAATGGCAGCGCATGAATGGACTGGTGTTACTACTTCCACATGGATATGAGGGCCAGGGCCCTGAGCACAGCAGTGCGCGAATGGAGAGATTTTTACAAATGTGCGCTGAACTGAATATGGTAATCACCAATATTACAACTTCTGCAAATTATTTTCATGCGATGCGACGTCAGCTGGCCTGGCCTTTCCGGAAACCACTCGTAAATTTTTCACCGAAAGCGAACCTTCGCCATCCCGGCAGCTATTCGAAGGTTACAGAATTTACCCAGGGCGGATTCCAGGAAGTGATTGACGACCGGTTTGCCGGCGAACCTGCCCAGGTTAAAAAAGTATTGTTCTGTACTGGGAAAATTTATTTTGAACTTGCTGAAAGGCAGGTTAGCGACAACCGGAAAGACATCGCAGTCATACGTGTTGAGCAACTCTATCCGCTTCCGGTTAATCAGCTGGACCTGTTGTACAAAAAATACAGCAATGCCACCTGGTTCTGGATTCAGGAGGAACCGCTCAATATGGGCGCCGCCTCTTTCCTGCAAATGAATCTTAAAAGTATTAATTACGGATTTATTT
>DATCAO010000187.1:0-5224 GCA_036512575.1 Puia sp. | reverse complement strand
CGGATGCTTCATTCAGATAAAATTCAGGATCACAACAGCTTTGAAAATCCCACGAAAATACAACCTGAGTTATTTCGCGGTGCGGTGGTCAAAGGGAATAAACTTTCTTTAAAAATGCCTCCGGTTTCCGTCGTTGTTCTGGAATTGAAATAAATAGGGTTGGTTACCGCTCCGAACGGTGCCCAAAGCATGTCAAAATAATTAGATTATTAAGTTCACTTCTCTGGTCGAGCATCTTCTTAATTATAACAGCGTTGATATGGATTGGTTTCTTCCTGCGTCAATCCTCATTTTATGACAAGGTCAATAAGATTGGAATCGATGTTGAAGGGAGGCCTGCCAAAATGAATTCCCCGTTTTTATATTGCAACAAATCTTCATGCCTTTATACCCGATCGGGTACAATATGAGCACCGGATGTTGCCCTTTGAAAAAACAATACCCGATTCCCTCTCATTTCACAAAATGGGAAGGTTATCCCAAATAAGCTTCTCTGCCTGGCCAATCTCATGATCGACTAATCTTCTCTTTCAAATACGGGGCTACACTAACCCGCCGGAATCTGAATGGTAAACTCGGTAAAGAGACCTTCCTGGGTATCGACTTTTACTTCACCTCCATGAGCTTTGATGATATCATAGCTTAAGGATAGGCCTAACCCCGTTCCCTGACCCGTCGGTTTGGTGGTAAAAAAGGGGTGGAATATTTTATCCTGCACTTTTTTAGTCATTCCATTGCCGTTATCTCTTACCCTGATTTCAAATTTCCCATTCGTCTTTTTTGTGGCTACCGAAACCGTAGGCTCATAGTTATCCATGTGAAGCTTGCTTTTTTCATTTGTCGCGTAAAAGGCGTTGTTATATACATTCAAAAGCACCCTCCCGATAAACAGGAAACTAGACCCGTGCAACATGTCTTGCTCAGAAATACTACTATAGTGGTATTTTTTCCAAGCGCATTTGTTTAATTTTTGAATTTGAACAGGCTGCTATTATTTCTGTATTTCCTGGAAGCCAACTAATTAATGATCGGAGGCTATACGGTGTACACGATTCAAAACCCTGATAATGAGATCATATCACTTTCCTTGATAAAAAGTAAGAGCCACTCAGACATCGTATGACCCGGTTGGCAAACTGATAATTTTTAGAGTAAATTTGTGTAAACAAAATACCGCCAGGGGGGAGTCACGCCCCATAAGGAAGTCATGAAAAGGTATAAGAAATGGGTGTCGAAGTAGGCTGGTCCATTTGAATAGTCAACAATAAAATATGGAAAGGAAAGTAATAAATTTTGATCCCGAAATTTTAGGCGGTACTCCCGTATTTTTTGGAACAAGAGTTCCAATTAAAAACCTTTTTGATTACCTGGAAACTGGTGATTCTATCGAAACTTTTCTTGCAGATTTCGATAGTGTCCGTAAAGATCAGGTGATAAAAGTTTTAGAGATGTCGCAGAAGTTAATCGAAACCTCATCAAATACACTCGATGAAAATTTTGCTTGATGAGTGCGTAACAAAGCGTTTAAAGGAGCATTTGAAGGAATTTGAGGTCGTAACCGTATCGGAAGCAGGTTGGAGCGGAATAAAAAACGGGATGCTGATGTCTCTTTGCGTTGAGAATAATTTTGATATACTTCTGACAATCGATAAAAACATTGTTAACCAGCAGAATATCTCAAAACACAAACTAACTATTGTAGTCTTAAATTCTCCGACAAGTAAACTTGAAGCGCTTTTGCTTTTCCTTCCTTCTTTTAAAGTGCAATTGGATAAATTCGAAAAAAGCAGAGCATATGTTGAGAGATAATTGTTAAGAAACGCACCATCAATGCCGTTACCCAACCAGGCATAATCATTTCTGCTGCTGTTTAAAAAAAATAAAAAAATTGCAATGCCTGCTCAGCCAGGAACAATCGATCAACTCATTGATATCGCCGCAAACTCAGCTATCGCGGATTATTCCTGGAATCGCCGTGGCCTGGCATCAAAGGGATATATTACGGGAATGGCTGTTGCCTATGCGAGGGTATATTGCAAACTGAAATCCGGAGATGATTCAGCAAAGGAAATGGCAAAAGCCAATACCGGTGATGAAAATAAGGATTGCCTGGCCTGGTATAATCCCGAATTTCTAAACCTCGGTATGGATAACAGTTCAGACGGTGCTGATACCTTAAGGCATTTATTTGCTCTTTTAACGGGTTTGGGAATGCGCGAGAGTTCTGGTCGGTATTGTGAAGGTCGCGATAGGAGTGCATCGAATACCACCGCAGAAACAGCTGAAGCCGGTCTGTTCCAAACAAGTTATAATGCCCGGTTTGCAAATCCCCTGTTGGCGGATCTGTTTACGAAGTATGCGAATTCAACAGATTTTATTGAGATATTCAAAACAGGAATTCGTTGCACTGCTACAAATCTTGAAAATTTTGGAGAAGGTGAGGGAAAGGAGTTTCAACGATTAACCAAAGCCTGCCCCGCTTTTGCAGTTGAATTCGCTGCTGTAGGATTAAGAAACCTGCGGACGCACTGGGGGCCAATCAATCGGAAAGAAGCTGAACTTCGGGATGATTGCGACTTAATGCTGAAAGAAATACAGAATGCAGTGGACGATTCGAACCTCTGTCCATTGGTGCTCCCATCCGCTTAATCATTAATCTGCAAAAGCCACAGCTTCTGCAATAGCCCACGGGTTATACTATTTTCCCGTGGCTATTTTTCTGAAAAATAGCCCACTCAATGATCTCTTGAAACCCCGTTTCTAAATGCCTCTGCAAAGTCATTTGCAAATTCCTCCAGTTTTACCCTGCCCATTTCAGGTTTGTGTTTTTCATAATCTTCCCAAAACTTGCCGGTTTGGATGCCGGAATACATTTCTACTAAACCTGCGGCAATAGCAGGCTGAAGTCCTGCTGCTTCTAATCCCTTTTGAGATTGTTCATCTGATACGACAGTCCATTTTAATTCCGGCTTGCCAATAGCTTTGCCCAGCACGGCCGCCGTTTCAATCCCGGTGCGCTCATCACTGGCTACATAACGCACTTTTTTTCCTTTAAACGGCGTTTGAATTTCATCGGCAATAGCAGCCGCAATGTCTTTTGGAGAAACCCAGACGATCTTGTTATCACCGTAATTGACTGCAATAAAGCCCAGCTTTGCCATAGGCATATAACCCAGTAAATTATAATAGAAAGATGTCGGGCGCATGAAAGTGATGTCAACACCTTTCAATTTATTAAGTATCCCTTCCATTTCATGATAATCCTGAATGATGCCATTACCTTCTGCCAAATGCGCCCCAATGCTGCTGAGAAATACGACGCGTTTTACGCCTGACTGTTGGATAGCTTCGCTATAATTTTCTGCAATCCTGAGGACATAAACCTTCAGGTCGATATTTGGATCTAAATAATTTGCCGGTGGAATCATACAATAAACGGCATCTGCACCTTTAAAAATTGATGTTAAAAAATCAACATCTTGCACGGAACCGATGGCCGCCTTAGCACCTAAAGCCTGAATATCTTTTTGTTTATTTGCCTTACTGCTGATCACCGTCACTTCATTTCCTTTTTGCACCAGCTCTTCTGTTAACGGTTTACTGATATGCCCCAAAGAGCCTGTAATTACTATTTTCATTTTTGTTTTTTGATGATACAAAATTCTAAACCCTGCCTAATCGAGTAAACAAACAATTGTTCTTTAAGTTGACAAATCTTTCAAACATTTATGGGACTGGAAGAAGCAAGAGCTGAGCAATTATTTCCCCGTTATTTTTAAATGTTAGTATTTAGGAACCTCTTATAAAGGTTTATCAGGGAATGATAATTGATGCACATGGAGAGAGACTTTATTGTAAGTTTCAACAGGTTAGTAATCTAAAATAAATTGTTTATGAATAAGAAAGGCTTCATCATGCTGGTAGTTATTGCTCTTTCAGTCTTTATCCTGCCCCTTGGCATTAAAGCGCAAAGTAACAAAGACTATGAAAAATTAATGTCGGAAAGTAAAAAGACTAAAGCGAATTTTATTAAAACTGATCCAAACATGTCCGAACTTTTTGCCAGCTCTCAGGGGTATGTAATTTTCCCGAAAAACGGGAAAGGCGGGCTGATAATCGGAGGTTCAGGCGGGCATGGGGTGGTTTATGAAAAAGGGAAATCAATCGGAACGGCAGGTATGGGCCAGGTAACGGTTGGTGCGCAGGTAGGCGGCGAGTCGTACAGCGAAATCATTTTCTTTGAAAGCAAAGAAGCACTTGATCGGTTTAAAGATAGCAAAGTTGAGTTCAGTAGTCAGGTTTCAGCAGTTGCATTAAAGTCAGGCGTATCTAAAGATGCCAAATACGCTGATGGCGTGGCGGTATTTACCCAGGATCTGTCAGGACTCATGGCCGAAGCAACCGTGGGCGGTCAGAAATTTACGTATAAACCTCTTTGAATTTCCAGACCCATACCGGATAAAACTCTTGTACAAATAGGAAAATAAGGTGAGGTCTTTAATGGTTTCAGTTTACTCAATCAATTTCGCACCGGTAAGGAATTTTTTATAAGCAGCAATGGCGTCGGGCCCTTCTGAGGCGTCATTTAGTGCATCAATGAAGGAGTCGCCTTGTAAATGAAAGGCAAATATGGTCACTAAACTGCATCCATAATTATAATGACGGGCGAGATAAGACTCCATCCCAAAACCACTTGTAACAGGGGGCATATCGGGTATGCGGTTGGTTCCTTCTGCGGAGGCCCAGTTGGTGTTTTTAGTCAGGTCATGAATTTCTTCTAAAATGCCGGTAAGGGGATACGTTGAAAAACCTGGTGTATAACCTTTACCAAAAGCTATTTCCGGCATTGAGAAATTGTTGACTTCGGAATAAGATCTCTTCCCAAAAGACGGATTGATAAACGCAAGGGAGTCATAGAACTTTCCGGGAATAAACCCGATGTGACTATATGTTTTATTGATAGGAAGTCCGGTTTCCATTAAGGGCTCGCTCATCCACTCGATGTACGAACGAAGAATTTTTCCCCGTTCCTGGTCGATGTCATCCGAAAGATTATTTGGTCCAAATCCTTCGTTAGATAGCGCATGATATCCTGATGGCATTTTAGTATCCCTGTCGGGATCGATGGAAGTTTCCCATCCAACAATTGTTCCCGCGTACAAATATTCTTTTTTCGATGATGCAAGTTGATTCAGATTTGATTTGATGGTCGTGGCGATGTTCG
>DATCAO010000186.1:0-17881 GCA_036512575.1 Puia sp. | reverse complement strand
TATGACGGGTACAGTAAGGAACAGAAGGAAAACCATGTATATTTTTTTAATAGGATGTCGTTTTATGAAATTGACCATTCAAACCGTTTATTTGTGCATGCGGGCTTTTCATCCATGCACGGTCCTGTAAAAGAACATTTCCTGAGTAATTTTTTTTGGGACAGGACCTTGTGGGAGGTTGCTCTGGCTACAGGGAAGCATTTGAAAAAGGACGCAAAATCCTTTCCGAAACGTTTGGGTTTATTCAGGGAAATATTTATTGGTCACACACCTACTACAAATTATGGTACTGATTTGCCAATGCAGGCTGCAAATGTCTGGAATGTAGATACGGGAGCGGCTTTTACCGGTAAGCTCACCGCACTCGACATTGAATCAAAAGCGATCTGGCAAAGTGATCCCGTTTATACCTTATACCCTGAGGAAAGGGGAAGAAATAAATAAATGCAGGGGAAGCCAATTTGCCGACGGTTTACTAGATTCGATTTTTATCGGAAACTCTTTGTAATTTGATTGAACCAATCCCCAATTCAATGAATACATATGCATGCTCCTTAGCGATGATGATCCTGATGGCATCCTGCAACTCCGGCGTAAAACAGGAAACCGCCATCGCAGCAGCTCCCCCAGTAGATACAATGACCTATGCCTACAAGGCCACCTATTCATCAGATATCACCGTGCCTGGTAATCCGGTATATGCACAAAAAGTGCTGGAGGTCTGGAAAATGTTTGAGACGGCAAAAATCAAAGAGATGAAACCTTATTTTGCTGATACAGTAAAATACGACGATGCGCACGGCATGCATTTTTATGGACCAACTGATCAACTCCTGGCTTATGCAAAAACTGATATCGACGGGCTGGACTCCATGCGATTTGACATCGTTATGTGGCAATCTGCCCATGTGAATGACCGGAATGAGGACTGGGTAAATATCTGGTCCAGGGAGAGAAGGTATGGCAAGAACGGTGGGAAGGCTGATACTGTGCTGATGCAGGAGAACTGGAAAGTAAAAAACGGCAGAATCGTGTCGTTTGATCAGTATCTGGCAAAGTAAAAATATGAAATAGTGTCTTTGGCGTTAGTCGCTAACTCATTTATCCCCACACCGGTATGTAGTAAATAATACTAAAATGTATAAATGAGGGTGCACAACAAAATTTTGGCAATCCTTTTGCATTATAATCAGCGTTAGTAATCCAATACCTAAAAAACTATGAAATCCAAGATCCTAAAAATCACAGGGATAACCCTGCTTGTACTCGTCGCATTCGTAGGAGCCAGTCCCTGGCTCTTCAAAGGAAAAATTACCAGCATCATTAGGGCCCGTGCGGATAAGGACCTGAGAGCGCATGTCTATTTCTCAGATGCAGATATTTCCCTTTTCAGGAATTTTCCCAAAATGACCATCAGCCTGAATAACCTGCAGGTAGTCTGTGTCGGTGAATTTCAGGATGATACCCTGGTTTCAGCCAAACAATTCGATTTGACCTGTAGTATCGGAAGCCTGATTTCCGGAGACAGTATCAAAATGAATTCCATTACGATTAACGAGCCGCGCTTTCATGCGGTGGTCCATCAGAATGGTCATGCCAACTGGAATATTATTAGGACAGATGAATACCCTGGTGAACATATTGATTCTTCGGCCCGGACTTTTAACTGGTCCATACAACGATACGTTGTTCACAACGGATATATAGAGTATCTGAATGAAGGAAAAAATATCCATCTGGAAGTTTTCAATTTTGAACAGGAGGGAAGGGGCAATTTTTCTTCAGAGCTGTTCACATTGAAAACCAAAACCACGGCTGATGCCATAAATTTCAATTATAGCGGTGCCATCCCATGCCGGCTTTCTGCTAAAACGCAGATGGACCTGTCTTTGCATGTGGATAATAAAACCCATACCTGGTCTTTCAATACCGACCAGATTGCTTTCAATGATCTGAAATTGCATGCTGAAGGTTTTTTTCAATGGATCAACGACAGCAGTTATAACATGAATATCAAATTCAAAGCGCCCTCTACCCAGTTCAAAAATATTCTTTCAATGCTGCCCGCACTGTATCAGAAAGATTTTGCCAGCATTGAATCAAACGGGCAGGTTAATTTCAATGGATTCATCAGGGGGAAATATGATGAAAAACATATTCCTTCCTACCATACCAACCTTTATGTACAGAACGGTTATTTTAAATACCCTGATCTGCCGGTTCCGGTAGAACATATCCACCTGGGGGTTCAGATCGATAACCCGGATGGCATAACTGACCACACAACCATAAATATTTCCGAAGGTCATGTAGAGATAAACAAAGACACGGTTGACCTCCATGTATTCCTGAAGAATCCCAAATCCAAACCTTTCATAGACTTCGGTTTTGTTGGGAAACTGGACCTGGCCAACCTGTCCAAGGCGGTCAAATTAGATCCCGGAGCCCGGTTGAGCGGATTTCTTGAAGCCAAAATTCATGCGAAAGGGAATGTTCCCGGTGCCGAAAAACATAAAAAAGATATTTTTCAATCGTCGGGAAACCTTAGCCTGACAAATTTTTCATACGCATCCATTGCCTATCCTCGGGGGATTGCATTGGATGAATTGCTCATGGACTTCAATCCTAAAAATGTTCTGATCCGTTCATTGAAGGGGGCATATCATGCAACAGTTATTGATGCCACCGGATCCCTGAATAATTTATATGATTTTGCCCTGGGTAATAAACCCCTGAATGGGGTCATTGACGTAAAGGCCGAAGAATTTAACCTCAGGGAATGGGTAAGATCGGATTTTGATACCATCATTTCGGGTGCTGCCCTGGTCAATAAACCATTCATAGTGCCAGACAATATCAAATTCACCATACATGCGGAAGCCGGTAAATTTCACTTTGACAACCTCGACCTGCAAAATCTGTCAGGTAATCTGGAGATAGCTGATCAGACAGTTCAGTTCCACCAGGTCAAAGCCAATGGATTTGATGGCGACATCATGCTGGAAGGCAGTTATTCGACTCTGGAGGGCCCGGAGAGCCCGGAGATTGCCTTAAACTACGACGTAAAGGGTTTGGATATTCAAAAAACTTTTTTTGCTTTTAACACCATTCGAAAGATAATACCTGTCGCAAAATATATGTCAGGTAATATCGATGCACACTTGAGCCTGAACGGGAGATTACACAATGATATGACAACGGATCCTGTCACGCTGCAGGGTGACGGCAATGTGCACCTGGTTTCCGCAACCCTGAAGGATTTCAGCCCGATGGACAAACTTTCGCAATCACTCGATATCGTTGTATTAAAAGATATGCCTTTGAAAGATGTGACGGCTGATTTCTCCATTAAAAGCGGGAAAGTGACTGTATCCCCATTCATAGCCCGTTCCAACGATATCGAGATGGCCATCGGAGGTACACATGGCTTCGATCAGTCGCTCGATTATACGATCAATTTGAAAGTACCGCGCGAGCAGCTGGGAAAGAAGGGTACGGTGTTTGTAAAAAATGTGGTGACGCAGGCTGCTGATAAGGGAATACCGGTGAATCTGGGCGATGCCGTGAACATGAACGTGAAGATGAACGGAACGATTAATGCGCCGGACGTGAAAGAAGATATGGATGCAGTAGTTGACCATGCCGAAGCCGATCTGAAAAAAGAAGTCAATGCCTTTGTAAACGCAAAACTGGATAGCGCTAAACAGCAATTGCACCATCCTTCGTCTGCCTCTAAGAAAAAATTAATCGTGCAGACGAGTTATAAATCGAAAACATCAACTAAGAGCAAAAAGGTAACTGCCCATAAAAGTTCAACACACAACGGTACAAAGAAGAAACATAAGAAAACAAGCCGAAATTATGCGAAAGCCTGATCAGTTCGTCAGGATATTTTTGGTAACATTTTTGAACTTGTAGTGGCTTAGCGTTTTGATCACATCGTCAAAGGTTCCAGTTTTGGGCTTTCCTGTCACGACCACCCAGGAATTTTTCAGGCTTTTGAGATTGGTCTGCACATAAGTATTGAAGTCTGAAATGGTTTCTGCTTCAACGGGTTTATCGTTGAAATAGGCATTGATGGTTTCTCCGGCGGAAATGATGAAATAGATGTGAACGGTATTGTCTTTAACGGATTTCGCCGTATCCCCGGATTGCGCAAAGCCATTGTGTATACTGCCCGTACACAGGAATAGGGGGATGATCCATAATCTCGCCTGGCGTTTATTGTATGCCGTTGCCATTTTCCTGACTGCTGATTTTCAATAAAATTACCCATTTTATCTAACGCTTCTTCCAGTTATCCTTTTGGCTCCTGATATAATCCCAGAGTATTTCCCGTCGGATCACAAAACCGCGCTGTAATCTCCGGTGCATCCATCCCGACAGGCTGAACAATCTTTCCCCCATGCTCTTTTACTTTTTGCATGGTTTCTTCAATATCATCCACCATAATATGTACCAGCAAACCGATTTCTGCAACCGGTTTCCAGTCTGTCCGCCAGGTGCCACTCACTTCGCCGACACCGTCGTCGAATGAAACAGAACCGTCGCTGCGGGTACGGATATTCCATTGAAAAACAGATTGATAAAATGCGGCGGACTCCTGCGCATTACGGGAGGGTAATTCCAGGTAACAGATTTTGCCATTGGCATATGTAGGATGTGAAGGATTGCTCATAAGAAATATTTAATGATTATTGGAGATCGGTTTCTTCGAGGGAAAAAATTTCTTCCACCCCTTTTTCAAAAACCCGTGCAATTTTTAACGCCAGAACCGTAGAAGGAATGTATTTATTGCTTTCGATCGAATTGATCGTTTGCCTGGATACACACACCCGTTCCGCGAGTTCTGCCTGCGTGATGTTTTTAATGGCGCGTTCTATGCGAATGGTATTTTTCATAACCTTTCATCAGATTTAGCTGACCGTTTAAGCCTGTAGAGCACCCACTGAAAGCGAAGTGTAAAAAACAGGAGCGGCAGCCAGATATTCAGCATGAGAATATGGTTAGATTCCCCGCCATGTGTAAAAACCAGACTGAAAAGCAGTAAGGCATAGTTCAGGTAAATAGCCCAGCGGAGAGAGTCCAGTCGCAACTGAACGATCTGTTCATCCTCTATTTTTTCTTTGGAAAAGGCAACCAGGAACAAGCCTACCAGCACCATCAGCGTGGTCCCAATGAAAAACAGGTGGGGAGGCGAAAACAGGAATCCGTTCTGGTCCGCGGCGGGATCATGATGACTGTATCCTTCGGGATAGAGAGAATCCCAAAGCAATTTTATCGGAATATGGAGTAAAATCAGGGCGATACCGAAATAACGGGTCCTGAAGGGAAACAGGTAATTTGTCCTCATTTTGTCAAGTTTGTATTACTAAAAGTAAAGTAAACTTGACATATCTTCCAAAAAATTCTTATTTTAAGCTTACTGCTTCGTCTTTTTCCCTAACAAATTCCGGAATGTGAGGAATTAAAACCCGCCCGATTAAATGTTTGATTTCAGTTTACCGACAATCATCCTCTTTCAATACCACAAAGAGAAATGTAGCCGCCAGGGCTCCAAGTACCGGCCCCAGAAGGTATACCCATATGGATTGGTAATGGTTACCGATAATTGCCGGGCTCAGGGAACGGGCAGGATTCATGGAAGCACCGCAAATGGGTCCTGCAAATAACGCCTCAAGACCTACTGTTCCTCCTATAGCCAGAGCCAGCCCCAACAGGGAATGATTTTTCTTCATGGTGCTTGTCAGAATAACCATCATTAATATAAAAGTGAGCAGGAACTCAAGGAAAAAAGATTGCCAATCGGAACCGCTGGGAAGGGAGGCGCCCAATAATTCATTTTTCGGAAACAAAATATGGAGTATCGTACTGGCGAGGATTGCCCCTACAAGTTGTGCTGAGATATAGGGAACGACGTCACTTAGTTTAAACCGTTTGGCGACATATAAAGCCACAGAGACGGCGGGATTCATATGCGCACCTGAAATATGACCCAGAAAAAGGATCATGACCATAACGAACAGTCCGAAAGTGATCGCGATGCCGATATGGGTAACCTGGCCTCCCGATTCCTGGTTGATGACAATCGCCCCGGTACCGCAAAATACCAGGACAAATGTTCCTAAAAGTTCCCCGGATAATCGTTTGAGCATACACCTAGTTTGAGCAACATCCGGGTGCGCAACAGGTTACTTTTGCTTTTTCTGCATAGACCGTTATGCTGTAGATTCCGGTTCCTGAATTTTTAAAATCTTTAGTCTCTTCCGTTGTCAGATAGCTACTCAATATATCATCAGGAATGATGATCAGTTTCTCTTTCTGGATGATGATATTTTTAAAGCCATTGATATCCATTAATTCCAGGTAAGCTTGTTTCTGGATCGCGCCCGCCACGCAGCCCGCATACATTTCAGCTGCTTCCCGGATACTGCCTGGCAACACGCCCTGTAAAACGATGTCAGATATGCTGAAATGGCCGCCTGGTTTCAATACGCGATGTATTTCTTTGAATACACCATCCTTATTGGGCACCAGATTCAGTACACAATTGCTCACAATAACATCGGCGGTGTTAGCTGACACGGGCATATTTTCTATGTCTCCCTTTCTGAATTCCACATTGTGATAGCCTAGTTTTTCTGCATTTAATCTGGCCTTGCTGATCATGGCATCAGTGAAATCAATGCCGATCACTTTACCCGTCTCCCCGGTTTCTGCGCGTGCGATACAAGCATCATTCCCTGCACCGCATCCCAGGTCAATCACAGTATCTCCTTTTTTTATTTGTGCAAACTGGGTAGGCAGCCCGCAAGCCAGACCCAGGTCCGCATCAGCGTTATACCCTTTGAGGTGGGTATAATCATCCGTCATGATATAATAGACTTCTGTTGTACAGCAACCCGATCCACAGCAGGAAGCCTCATTGCTTGCTTTATCCTGCAAGGCGATTTCACTGTATTTCCGCCTTACCATTTCTTTGATTTGTTCCGGTGTTTCCATGACCTGATATATTTAATGGTGAATCGATTTTTTCCTTAGATCCAATAACTGACCGCACTGGATTCTTTGATAAAGTCTTTAACTTTCTCCTCTATTTCATCCCTGACTTTTCGGGTATGTTCCAAAACTTCTTCCAGGTTTCCTTTCATGGAAGAAGGATCTTCAAAAGACCAGGCTAATCTTTTAGACCTGCCGGGGAAAACAGGGCACCTTTCTGCACTGGCGCCATCGCATACCGTAATGACGGCATCATATGTCGTTCCCCTCTTGTATAGATCAAAAACGCCCTGTGTTGTTTTTTGGCTGAGGTCAATGCCGATCTCCTGCATCACTATAACCACATTCGGATTCATGGTGCCGGGTTCCAGCCCCGCACTTTCCGCAATAAAGCGGTCCGATCCCCATTTTTTCAGAAAGGCTTCCGCCATCTGACTTCTGGCTAAATTATGTATACACACGAAAAGTACTTTGTATGGGTTGCCTGGCATATATTCTGATTAATCGTTTTAATGCAATATGGCTATATATCAATTCAAAAAAAAGCTAACAGCACTTATCGCTATTTGTGTAACTCACAAAAAACGCATCCAGGGTTGTCCTGAGCTGCTTCCACACTTTAGGATCAATACAATAACATATACTGGTGCCTTCGATCGTACCCTGGATGATGCCCGCATTTTTTAATTCCTTGAGATGCTGGGAAATAGTCGGTTGCGCCAGACCCAATTCATCAACTAGGTCGCCGCAAATGCAGGTATTGATTTTAATGAGATGTTGAATAATGGCTATGCGAGCAGGGTGGGCCAGGGCTTTTAGCATCGTCGCCAGCTTGTTCTGCTTTTCACTGAATATCTCTGTTTTGGTAAGTCCCATAATAGATATAACGCAATATTACGATAATATGATGGTAGTGAAAAATAATATTTATGATAATTATACCTGGATGAAGCATGGGGCTCGGTGAACCGGATCCCTCAGTCGTTCATGCAGTCATAAAGCAATAACGTCTTATCTGAATATGCCGTAATTTCAAATCGGGTAGTCTTCATGAAATTTCAAAAAATATAAATTGGCCACCAGATTTTTATATTTTCTGCTCACGCTGGGCATTTTGATCATTTTGTACTATGCAGCGAGTTATACCACCCCTTTTGCAGCCAAAGAATTACCGCTCACGTTTATCGATCGCGGTATCGGTTTTCATGTTGTGTTGATCTATATATACATCTCGTTTTATTTTATGTTCTTGATTTCAATCGTCACCAATCAAAAAATATATGCCATACAATGCGCCAAATCGATTGTAATCAATACACTGATTGCTTCATGCATTTTCTTTTTTTTCCCGACGCGCATGCCCCCTGCCATCTATGCCAGTGACGAACATACGCACTACTTTCTTTCCAGAATAATCCAATCACTTGATGTAAAAAACAATTGTTTTCCTTCGCTGCATATCGCCAACGCATATACTGCCGCCTATTTCTTGGCTATAGAGAGAAAGTTGATTTTGAAATGGGTTGTCTGGATATGGTTTTTCCTGATATGCTGGTCTGTCATGAGTACCGGGCAGCACTATTTTTATGATATCATTGGGGGAATCATTCTTGCTTTGATCAGTTTATATATAGTAAGGAAATCCAGCCAACATCAGAAGGCTGTACAGGTGGATTAGGAAATAAAGGGTATTGGGAATTCAATGCCCGGATCGTTCGGGATTTCCAGGGTATCGAAGGATGTTTTACCAATAATTGCATCTTGAGACATATTGATTAACTAATGATCATTATTTCATCCCAACAGGTTAACAGCCGATTGCTTTCCTTCGTAATTTAATCCGTCCGGATTACACGACCATGCACCAACCTGTACAATAATCTTTCAAACGCGAATATGAAAAAATGGATCCTGTCAGTTTTCACCTTTATGACTTATATATCGGCCGCTTCAGCTCAAAAGGTCACAGTGTATGATCTCCAGTCTCCAAATGGAAAATTGAAACTGACTGTAGCAACGGGTGCAACCATAACCTGGTCCCTCAATGATCAGCAAACCATGATCATCACCCCCTCGGCCATTTCGATGACACTGGGCAATGGAGAAACACTCGGTCATCAGACAAAGATTCTTTCTTCCAAAAAGACTTCGTTGAATGAACTGATCCGGACGCCGATTTACAAAAAAAGCGAAGTGAAAAATCAATGCAATCAGCTTTTGCTTGAGTGCAAGGGTGCCTATGGCATTATATTCAGGGCCTATGATGAAGGTGTCGCTTATCGTTTTTTTACGAGGAGGCAGGGGGAACTCGTCATTCAGTCAGAAGAAGCCCGCTTTAATTTTAATCAGGATGATACCTGTTATGTTCCCTATGTGCGCGATCTGAGGGGGAAGGATCAGATGATTCAATCTTTTGAAGCTTTATATACAGAGAAACCATTTACTGCGCTGTACCGGGACTCACTTATTTTTCTGCCGGTGCTCGTAAAAATGCCGGACCGGCACAAAGTCGTTATCACTGAGGCCGACCTCGACGATTATCCGGGTATGTATGTTCAACCTGAATCCGGACCGGCATTCGGATTTGCAGGTCTTCATCCGGCATATCCTCTTGAAGAGTATCAGGGGGGATTTCGAATGTTGAATACGATGGTTTCCAAACGTGCACCTTATATCGCGAAGGTGAACGGGAATCGCGATTTTCCCTGGCGTGCGGTAATAGTCAGCGTAAGGGATGCAGATCTTCTGAACAATGATATGATGGTAAAACTGGCTGCTCCATCGCGGCTGACAGATATCTCCTGGATCAGGCCCGGTAAAGTGGCCTGGGACTGGTGGAATGACTGGAATATTTCACATGTGAATTTTAAAGCAGGTATCAATACAGAAACCTATAAATACTATATTGACTTTGCCAGTGCGAACAAACTGGAGTATATCATCATGGATGAAGGCTGGAGTGATCCGCTGGACCTGATGGTGGTTTCTCCCAACATTAAACTTGCTGAAATCGTCGACTACGGGATACAAAAAAATGTATCCGTCATCCTGTGGGCATCCTGGTATGCGGTAAATCAGAAAACGACGGAAGCATTTTCCAAATATGCTGCCATGGGCATTAAGGGATTCAAGATCGATTTTATGGACCGGGACGACCAAAAAATGGTGGCCTCCCTATATCGGATTGCCCAAAAAGCCGCCGACTATAAGCTCGTGATCGACTACCATGGTATGTATAAGCCTTCAGGTTTAATGAGCACTTTTCCCAATGTACTCAACTGCGAAGGGGTAAAAGGCATGGAGAACGTAAAGTGGACGCCCCACGATGATGTACCCCGTTATGATGTGAGTATACCTTTTATCCGTATGATGGCCGGTCCGATGGATTATACACCAGGGGCCATGCGAAATGCCACAAAGAGCAGTTTTCGTCCGGATGGATCCATGCCCATGAGCCAGGGCACCAGGGCGCACCAGCTGGCCATGTACACCGTTTTTGAAGCACCGCTGCAAATGCTTTCCGACAACCCGACGGTTTATATGAAAGAATCCGAGAGTACAGATTTTATTGCAAAAATGCCAACCACATTCGACGAAACCTTTGCACTCGATGGAAGCCTGGGTGAATTTGCCGCAATTGCCCGTAAAAAAAATAATATATGGTATGTTGGTGTGCTTAATAACTGGAATGCGCGCGATATCACCATCGATTTTTCATTTTTAGGAAATGGAGACTACGATGCGGAAATATTTAAAGACGGGATGAATGCCGATCGTGATGCCACCGATTATAAAAAAGAAATAGTGCAGATGAATGGGATAACCAAATTATCTATTCATTTGTCAGAAGGTGGCGGATGGGCAGCAAGAATTGTTAAACGACCATAAAATGAAGCGAAATAAAATTGCTGCCATTTGCATGTTACTATTGTCGGGAACTCACCGGACATTTAGCCAGACGAGTGCCGGCGACATGCCAAAGCTGATCGAAAATAATGGCCGCCATGCGCTGATCGTCGACGGAGCGCCCTTTTTCATCCTGGGCGCGCAAGCTCACAATTCAAGCGGATGGCCTGCGATGTTGCCTCAGCTTTGGTCAGCTGCCGAACAGATGCACGCCAATACGCTCGAAGTGCCTGTTTATTGGGAACAGATCGAACCCCGGCCGGGAAGTTTTGATTTCTCCCTGCTGGATGAATTGCTCACACAATCTGCGAAACATCAGGTGCATCTCGTACTGCTCTGGTTCGCCACCTGGAAAAATGGAAGCAACCACTACATGCCGGAGTGGATGAAAAAGGATGCGAAGAAATATCCTGATATCACGGGTCTTTCAGGAAAACCGGTCGATTCGCCATCGCCAATAATTGAAGCCACGATGGAAGCCGATAGAAAAGCCTTCGTTGCGGTGATGAAGCATTTAAAGAAAACGGACCTGCAGCATCGCGTGATTATGGTGCAGGTAGAAAACGAATCCGGATCCTGGGGATCTGTGCGGGATTATTCTCCGGCGGCGCAACGATTGTTTGAGGCCCAGGTGCCGGCTGATCTGATGAAACCCGACCTGCTCCGGACACTTCAGTCATCCGTTGTTACAGAAGGTAACTGGGAAAAAGTATTTGGTGCCCGGGCAGATGAATATTTTCAGGCCTGGTCGGTTGCCCGGTTTATCGGGCAGGTTGCGGCTGCCGGCAAAGCGGAATATGCATTGCCGATGTATACGAACGCTGCACTGCGTGATCCCTTCACCAACCCCAGTGCCAGTAATTATGAAAGCGGGGGTCCCACCGACAATGTGATTCCGATATGGAAGATCGCGGCACCTGCGATAGATCTCCTTGCACCGGATATTTATTTATCGGGAACGGATACCATCATGAAAGTCATTGAGCTTTATGATCGTCCGGATAATGCACTCTTCGTGCCGGAACTGGGCTGGTCGGCAAACAGAGTGAAATACTTGTATGAAGTGATTGCACGTGGAGGTATCGGCTTTTCACCATTTGGCTTGGATGATAACGGCCTGGGTTATACGCAAACAGTCGTATCGGAACACCTTGCTCCGTTTGCCCGGGAGTATGCCATGGCCGCACCCATGATGCGTGAATTGGCGAAATGGGGATTTGATGGAAAGATCAGGGCCGTTGTGGAACGGGAAGTTCATGCAGATCAGACCATTGATCTTGGTTCCTGGCAAGCCGTTATATCCTTTGGCACGGGAGAAAGAAAGGCATCTGAAAAAATTAATAACCCGCCCAACAGCAAGATGATGATCGTGCAACTGGACGAAGACCAGTTCGTTCTGATAGGTACGGGTTGCCGCATCACTTTCAATCCGCTTGGAAAAAATGCAGGGCGTGCCTGGCAATATCTGAAAGTGGAGGAAGGCCAATATGAAAAAGGTAAATTTAAATCCATACGTTTATTGAATGGGGATGAAACGGATTGGGGAGGTCCCCGTTTTGATGTGACGCCTTCGATAATGCAGGTCAGTTTAATAGTTCGCGGATGATGCTCAGTTACCGAACGACGTGAAAATGGCTGAATGAAAAAACAATTTGTATTTGCGATTATAAAAGTTTTCATAGTTGGTTTTTTGCTCATACCATTTGTAGAATCACAAGCACAATCATGTATCGGAGATAAAGGAATGCCAGTGATCCGGATAGGTTTTGGAGATCTTTTCAGTGTCCATGACAGCCTTTCATCAGGTAAAACCACTTACACATATACCTATAATGTCTGTCCTGCAGAAGGGCATTATTCTTTTTTGGACAGTGTCTCATCCTGTTTTGGAAACGGCTGGTTCCCCATTTTGCCCAGCGCTTATACGGGAAAGTTAATGGTCGTCAACGCTTCGGTTATTCCTGGAGATGTGTACGTGGACACGGTTAAAAATTTATGCGGTAGTACCAACTATGCATTTAATGCATCATTCATTAATCTCTCGCTGCCATCCTCATGCAGCGGACATCCGCTCCAGCCGCCCGATACCTATGTATATATGATCGATCTGAAAAATAACGGGCCCCTGTTAAAAGGGATTGTTGTTATTGTGAGATGATTTCAGATCCCGCCTTTCGACCTGCAATCGATTTAGCATACGCAACGAATTCGAAATACCGGCTTTATTAATTTTTCCCACTCTGAATGAGGGATTTGGCATTGTTCGGCGAGAAATAATACACAAAAGAAAGTCCGAAGAAAGTAGAATTGCTGTCGGAATATCGTCCGCTGAAATAATACTGTCCGAAATAAATATTTAAGTGCAATTGATTCGTATATGCGTATTCAATACCATAAGTCAGTTCGGTGAGTAAGCTTTCCTGGGCGTTAAAGATGTATCCGATTCCGGCCGTAAAAGTATTGGTGAATTTGCCCTGTTGAAATATGTTCAGATTGGGTCTGAGTTCAACAAAGGTCGTCGTATCAGGTATCCCTGGATTTGCCAGGCTGTTTTTCCCGACAACAATACCAAGACTGAACACATCCCATTGGCGGCCGACTTCCAAATTGAGGTTCACTTTTTCGGCGAAACTTCCGGCCTGGTTGTTTATACTGGGGGCAAGCGCTATATAAGTCTGCCCGGAACAAAAAATCTGGAAGGTTAAGAAAACTGCAGTCAGCAGGAATATGCGCATAGTAACTTTTAGGAAAAGTAGGAACATTTTTCCAATAAAGCTGTCTTCAGGAGCTCAACGACCATTTTGGTTTATTGGTCCTTATAGTCAAATGTAAACGTGGAATCTTTATACTCAAACTCCTGGTTTTTTTTCTCTACGGAATGGGTAAATTCTTTTACTGGTTTATCCAACCAGTTAACCCATACTTTGATTTTTTGTTCCTGTTGATCATTGTCCAGGTAATGGAGGATGTAGGGAACAAACTGACTGGATATTTCAACCTTTCCCGGCCGCAGGTTTACCCAGCTCACATTTTCCAATGGAAATTTTTGTTCTGTTTTAGAAGCCACATCAACGATGTAAAAATAGTTTGCGTCGAACTCAATCACTATTCGGTTTTTAGTAATGAATCGTGCAAAGCCGTAAGAAGCAATGAGCAGGATGATCTCGAAAACAGCGAATACCCTGGTCAGCCATACAGGCAGGATAATATGGGCCAGAATGACGATCACAAATACAAATATGAAAATCGCGATCAGGATTTTGGAGAAGGGAGAATAAGATGCGGTCAGCCTCGTACGCATAGAACCTTTGATTTCTGATATAGAATAGAATGAAAAGTGAACGATTCCAATTTAGCCGGCCTTAAAATTGTTACTGCCCCGAACGGAGTTCACTTTGCATTGAACCTGAGAACTATAAACGCCGATTCGGGCTTCTTATTTCAAATTTCCGTGCATTGAATACACTCTTTCTGTTACCAGCTAAGTGTAAACCCTTAGTCTGGATTTCCATACCCGGAATTTGTTTTGATTATCGTTTCGCGACGGTATTTGAAGCCTGTGTGCTGTGGGAAACAGCTGTTCCGGACAACATCGACAGACTGTGTGCACCTTCGAAAAAATAACAGGTGGCAATGAATTTATTTACATAGTCCCGGGTTTCTGCAGGCAGATAACGTTGCAGTTTCCAGAAATTAGTAGATCCTGACTGGTGCATGGCCGTATAAACGGGACCTTCACCGCAATTGTACGCAGCGAATACCAGCAGCCAGTCACCGAATTCTTTGTGTAAATCATTTAAATATCTTGCGGCAGCCCTTGTGCTTTTGTAATAATCTTTGCGCTCGTCATGTCGTGCATTTACTTTCAGCCCCAGGATGCGCGCAGTAGTCAGCATAAGCTGCCAGGGACCCACGGCACCAACCCTGGAAACAGCTTTTGTCTTCAATTCGGATTCAACCACCGCAAGGTATTTTAATTGAACTGGCATGCCGTAGTGAATGAACACAGAATCTATGATCGTAAAGGGAGAATGACTTCGCTGTTTTATACTGGAAAGATTTTTTCTGTTTTCCCGGATATAGGTTTTCACAAACTGTTTTACATGTTTGTTTAATGGCGCTTTATCTTCTGTTCCATAAGTGCCTGCATCAACTGCAGGAGCCACAACAAGAACTAAAACACTGGTAATGAAAATATATTTGAGTATATAATGCATACCCTTACAATCCAATCCAGGTGCCGTTTTGTAATCTACTGATTATCATTTAATTATACATGATAATTCAATAAACTTGTTCCGGAATAGGGAAAGAAAAATAGTTATTGGAAAGCAATTGCACGCACCCGAAAATGCGAATTATTCGGCATAACCGTCTTGAAAACCCGTTTAAAGTGATTCCGAGTCGATAGCGGCGGGATCCAGAAAATTTTTGGAGATTTGTTCCGTCGCAGGAAGCTAAATCTTGCGGCTTTAACGAAACACTGATTCCATGCATCTCACAAAGCAAATCGCAAAACAATTCAGGGAGGTTTATTTTGGAGGAAACTGGACGGCGGTAAGCCTCCGGGAAAACCTGGAAGGACTGAGCTGGCAACAGGCAACCACCAGGGTCTATTCCTTCAATACCATCGCCGGCCTCCTGGTTCATATGAATTATTATATAAAAGAGATACTGAAGGTTGTAGCCGGAGGAACGCTCGAAGCGAGTGACAAATTCAGTTTTGACCATCCGCCCATTCTGTCGAAAGAAGACTGGGAGAAATTATTGGAATCCATCTGGTCGGATGCCGAAAAATTTGCCGTAACGATCGAACAACTGCCTGAGGATAAACTCTGGGAGACTTTTGCTAACGGGTTATATGGGAACTACTACAGAAATTTTCAGGGCGTTACGGAACATGTTCACTACCATCTCGGGCAGATCGTCCTGATAAATAAAATCCTGGCTGAAAAAACTGAGTAATATTTAATCCAGAAAAGCCGGCCTTATTTCAACAGCGATACAAGTGCCGCTACCGCTTTCCATTTTCCATTTCTCTTTTGGTAGATGTCCATATAACAAATCTTAAAAATCATTTTCTCAGCCCCGGCACTGATGTGATTGGTCGTCCAAACCGTAATGATCCCCATATTGTCTGATAACATTCGCAGATCCTCGCTGTCGATGGTTATACCCGTTACTTGCTGACCCGGTACGTGCAGGTTCGACAGATTGTTTGTTTTTGTTCGCCGTTTTCCTTACGGATTGATCAGGATAAAATCATCAGCCAGTATTTTGGCGAGCGAAACGGAATCCTCCTGCATGATGGCGTTCAGCCATTGTTGGTTGAGTTGTTTGATGGTCGGAGCATCTCCGTTTTGAGCAGGGGCCACCAGGGAAAAAAGACTCAGCAGCAAACTAAGGAACGAAATCTGTTTCACGATTTGATTTTTTATGTGTGATAAATTTACTTGATTTTCCCACTTCCAATACGTATTCCTCATGTAAAACCAGCCCCCCGGCCCCAGTTTGAAAACTGAACATCTGCAGCGAAAGCGGGGATCTTTCACCCTTTCATCATCAACACAGACTGATGATTATGTTTGCAGGATGACGTTGAACATGTCAGCTTTATGGAAATATCTGTTGCCGGACATTCATTTTCTCCGAACCCGAGTGCAGAAAAGTCTATGAGCCTCCTGGATTCCATAACAGATAAGTCGGAACTCTTCAAACACGTATCGATACAAAGTGATGGCCATTAGGTATAAGGACTGGCCTGGACTTCAGGTGCCAGGGTGGCGATACTGCAAGACCATCTTACTGGCCTTACTGAAAAAATTTCTGAATTATTAATTCGTCGATCTCATCGCCACCACCGGATCAAGCTTTGACGCGATCACAGCCGGTATGATCCCGGCCAAAATGCCGACAGTCAGGCATATGCCTACAGCCATTGCAAGGATATCAATGGGAATGACAACCTGGAAATGAAAGATGGTTGAGAATATACCTGCGAGCAGGAAAACTGCGCTGAGCCCGAATATGCCGCCGAATATAGAGAGAAAGGAAGATTCCAGCAGGAACTCCGAAATGATTGTACTTTTTTTGGCACCCAGCGCTTTTTTTAATCCGATCTGGGAAGTGCGTTCGCGCACAGTAACAAACATGATATTCGCGACGCCAAACATACCGACGATCAACGAAAGGGAAGCAATGGCCCATCCGCCAACATTGAGACTTCCGAAAAAGGAATCGGTCGACTTGGTGAGGGACGCAATATCGTTCAGTGAATAATCATCGTCCTGGTTGGGTGACAGTCTGTGGATGGAGCGCATCGCACCTGTCAGTTCATCTTTTAATGCCGGGATGCTCACGGTATGATTCGCTTCAACAATAATTTTTGGCTGGGCATCATCGTCCCGGACAATCTGTTTCATGAATTTATAAGGCATGATCACACAATCATCGTACTGCCACACACTGATTATGCTCTGACCCTGTTTTTCCAGTACACCGATCACGACGGCGGGTTTTCCGCTCTGCAGGCGAACCGTTTTGCCAAGCGCCATTTCGGGATTTGAAAATATTTTCTCCGCTACATTGTATCCGATAACAATCGAATTGACGCCAAAATCAAATTCCGATTGTTCCAGGTACCGCCCCAGTCCGACGTTTACGTGTTCTATTTTGGTAAAATCCTCCGTAACGCCATAGTAATTAATGCCATTCAGCACATCACTTTCATATTCAAAAAAAGTCCCGTCAATTTCCGTCATGAAAAAAGCATGCTGTATGAGGGGCACCCGGTCTTTCAAATCTTTCAGTTCGTGATATTTCGGTGTCGGTCTTTTATAATATCGCCACCAGGGATATTCTCCGTCGTTAACGTATTGCCACTTGTCAACAAAAATGGAATTGGATCCGAGCGCATTGATATCATTCTGTATCGAAGTTTTCATGCTGCTGATCACCGCCAGCACGCTGATGATGC
>DATCAO010000185.1:0-7012 GCA_036512575.1 Puia sp. | reverse complement strand
ATTTTACCCAGCATGTTCTCGTCTGTCAGAATATTCTGTTTGACGGAAATCGATGCGCTAATTATTTTTTTAATATGGTCGGTCATATGAACGATTTAAATAGTCCAGGTGGTCAGTCCATGATCTACAAACTGATATCTTTTACATTGACCACCGAATTCACTGAGTTTGGCCATGACTTCAAATTTCGTATTACCCGGACAATAAAAAATCATGAAGCCACCGCCTCCTGCACCTGAAATTTTTCCTCCTGTTGCACCCGCCGATTTGGCGGCCATATAAATTTCCTCCATACGGTCGTTGGATATGCCTTCTGCCATGAGTCGTTTCTGCTGAAATCCGAAGTCGAGGATTTCACCAATCTCATGCAGCTTGCCCTTGAGCAGGGCTTCCTTCATACGAATGGATTGTTGTTTCAACTGGTGCATGGCTTCAATCGAACCTCCTTTTTTATCCAGGACATTCTGACTCTGGCGGGTGATGATTTTAGCGGACTCCCGGCTGGTTGCCGTATAGTACAGCAGGAGATTATTTTCCAGTTCGAACAAATATTGTTGTTTCACCCGCAGGGGATTGACGATTACTTTGTCTTCCCCAAAAAATTCCATATAGTTTACACCGCCAAAAGTCGCTGCATACTGATCCTGTTTACCTCCGGCCATTTTCAGGTCCTTGCGCTCGATTTCGTAAGCCAGGTGGGCTATATCGTATTCGCCCAGGGGTAATTTGAGCATTTCTGCAAATACACCCACAATAGCAACGACCAGGGTAGATGAGGTACCCAGTCCGGAACCCGCAGGTGCATCTACAAAAGTTGACAATTTAAAACCGGCAGGCATACCCGGATATTGCTTGCGGATCCGGTCATAAACACCTTTATGCAAATCCAGGACCCCGTTAAATTCTACCGGAGATCCTTTGCGGATGATTTGTTTTGTTTTATAGTCGATGGATTCAAAATGAACTTCTTCTCCTTCGGTGATTTCAATATTCGCGTAGGCAAAAAGGGAAACTGTGGCATTGAGGATGGCGCCGCCATAAAGATCACTGTATGGACTGACGTCCGTGCCGCCGCCGGCCAGCCCTATCCTCAGGGGTGCTTTACTTCTGTATGTCATGGGATAAGCCAAGAAGTGTATTTACAAGGTTTTTCCAGGAATATTTTTTCTTCTCGCTGCGAAGATGAGGAATAAAATATTCAACTCCTAATTCATAGAAACGCAGGATGGCGGCGGCCAGCGAGGCCGGTGTGGGATCGGTAACCAACCCGGTTTCTTCGTGGAGTACCTGCTCAGCGAAACCACCCACATTGGATGCGATCATGGGCTTCTCGAAATGGTAGGCCAGTGGTGTTACACCACTTTGTGTTGCATTTCGGTAAGGCTGAATGACCGCATCTGCAGCGCATACATAAAATTTCACTTCCGTATCCGGGATGAAATCGGTGTTCAGGATCAGCAGGTCCTCGATTTGCAATTCCCTGATCAGTTGCTGGTAAAGGGTCCTGTCTTCGTAATATTCTCCTGCCACCATCAGTCGGATGCCAGCTTCCCGGATGCCGGGTTCAGTCATGGCCCGCAATAAAATATCCAGGCCCTTATATTTTCGGATGAAGCCGAAGAATAAAATGATTTTTTCCTCAGGCCCGATATTCCAGTTTTTTCTTTTATTCAGGAATTGCCTGGCCTCGGTACGGGAAATGATTTCGCCGAAATTATCATACAGGGGATGGATGACCTGTTTGGCCGGTTTATTTTTTTCAAATTCCCTCAGGTCTTTCATCACCGCATCACTCATAGTAACAAACGCATCGCAGGGCTTTAGAAAATATCTGGTGAAGGCTTTGTCGCCCGGTCGCTTTTCATGTGGTAATACATTATCGGTTATCGCTACGACTTTAGTTTTACCGTTTTTCTTTGCCCTCCTTAAAATGGTACCCAGAGCGGGTCCCATGAATGGGAGCCAGTATCGCACCACAATCAGTTCGGGGATTTCTTTTTTCAGCCTTCTGCCAATGAGGAGCCAGTTGAATGGATTGATGGAATTGATCACGGAATGTATCAAGGTACCGACGGGAGGCGCATCGGTTGAATATTGGGTTGTGCCCGGAAACAGAAATCCGGGATATTGTAATGAAAAGGAATAGATGGAACAGTCATGACCTTCTTCCTGAAAAGCTTTACATAACCGTTGGTCAAAGCTTGCGAGTCCGCCACGCAGGGGCCATGCCGGTCCGATAATGATCACTTTCATAATCCGGTTCTCTTTTCAACCAGATAGGCATTTCGGTGTGGGGAATTCCTGGAAATCATTTCAGCTAAAAATCCGGTAACAAATAGTTGTGTTCCAATAATCATGGCCACCAATGCCGCAAAAAACAAAGGCCTTTGCGTTAAACCGGTTTTATCAAAAAAGAATTTAGAAATGAAAAGATAGAAGGAAACGATAAATCCAAACAGAAAAAAGAACATGCCCCAGGACCCAAAAAAATGCATGGGCCTTTTGCCATATTTGCCTACAAACATAATGGAAGCCAGGTCGAGCCCACCGGTAATCAGTCTTCCCATGCCAAATTTGGAAACCCCATATTTCCGGGCATGGTGCTGCACTACTTTCTCACCAATTTTCTTAAAGCCCGCCCACTTGGCAATCAGTGGAATATATCTGTGCATCTCACCATAAACTTCAATACCCTTCACCACACTGAGCCGATAAGCTTTCAACCCACAGTTGAAGTCATGCAGTTTTATTTTAGATACCTTGGAAGTAACCCAGTTGAAAAACCGGGAGGGCAGGGTCTTGGAAATGGGATCATGCCGAACCTTCTTCCATCCACTTACCAGGTCATATCCGCCGCGCGTGATCATTTGATAGAGTGCCGGAATCTCATCCGGACTGTCCTGCAGATCGGCATCCATGGTGATCACCACCTGGCCCAGGCAGGATCTGAAACCCTCGTTTAACGCGGCCGATTTTCCATAATTGCGTTGAAAACGGATGCCATGGATGCGCTCATTTTTTTTATGCAGGGATTCAATCACTTCCCATGAGGTATCGGTGCTGCCATCATCAACGAGGATCACTTCATAGCTAAACTGATGTTCATTCATGACCCTTGCGATCCATTCGGTCAGCTCGGGAAGTGATTCCTCCTCATTCAAAAGCGGTACGATGACTGAAATATCCATACTTTTAATTCTTAGGAACTTCTGAAATGACTACCGGTTTTTTCGTTCGGAGTATGGAAGCAAAGAGCAGTCCGAAAATGCTGTCCACCACCACACCGGTTCCGTAGCCCTTGATGAGGCCCCAGGGTTTGGTCTGCTGATCCACGTCTTTAAAATTCTTCATTTTCTCATCTATCTGATCCTGGGGAAGCCTGGCTTTTTCCATGATCACCAGGGAAGCAGCCTTAAGTTTTTCCCAGAATGCAGGATCTATGAATTTGAAATATATCCAGTTAAACAGCACATAACACAATTCGGCGATCAGGATGGATATAAATATGGCTTGAAAAATATCTTTCATTTCCCCCGATCCCCCCAGTTGTTTCTTTCTCCTGATGCCCGTAAAAAGAAACAGCAATAAAATAACCACATAAGAGGCAATGGCAAAAAGGCCAAAAAAAATGGGGTTTGATGAAGAAAAATGATACCGTATGAAAAGGAGGATGATATAAATGAATCCTGTGATCAGTCCATATCGTACAGCAGGTTGATATTTCGAGGTCGGGTTCATGTCAGATTATGGATTATTCTGGAAAACACTTGCCTCGCTCTTTTTGGTAAAAGCCGCACCCAGTAATGCTCCGATAGTTCCAAATACCAGAGTGCCCAGAAATCCGAATATCGCAATGGGAATGGGCTGCAAAAATTTCTTCGTCATGGCCATTCCCTGATCGATCTGATCTTCAGTGAGACCACCCTTGGCTTGCATATCTGCCCTGGCATTTTCCAAAAGCTGATCTTTGAGTTCCGGGAAAATGACATAACTGGAAAGCAGTGAATACAGGAAGATCAGTATTGAAACAATCAGTGCGATCTTAAATGCATATCCAAACACTTTCCCAAAAGTCACTTCGTTATTAAGTTGTTTTCCATAATTAATACAGAAAATAATCAGGGCAGCACAGAGTACCAGTGTCGGTATCCATTTAAACCAGGTTTCAAAACGAAGATGCGCGAACCCCCCAATCAGATCCAAAACCATTAATAACAAGGCGAGCAAAATGGCTTTACTCATAAAGTCTGATGAATTTTTTTTCATAATGGCTGTTTTATTTATGGTGATTAATTCAAATGCAAATTTCCATTGGTGATGATTCCGACTGCTTTTCCCGTAAATGACTTACCGTGAAACGCCGAGTTTTTTGATTTGGAATGCGTTTTTGCCAGGTCAAATATCCATTGGGTACCGGGATTGTACAAGGTAAGGTGGTCAGAACTTCCTTTTTCAATCGTAGCAGGCCCCAGATTGAAGATCTTACGGGCATTTCCGCCAAATAAAGCATATATTTTTTCAGCAGTTAATTGAGGAAACAAGGTTTGAATTACAGCATAGGCTGTTTCCAATCCCATCATCCCGAATTTAGCATGTTCAAATTCCAGAACCTTGCTGTCGTATTCGTGAGGCATATGATGCGCAGCAATACAATCTATCGTTCCGTCTTCAACTGCCTTCCTCAATTGTTTCACAACCGGTTCCGGCCGCAGGGGCGGAAATACCTTGAGGTTGGTGTCGTATTCAGTCAGGGCTTCGTCGGTATAAAAAAGGTGATAGGGTGTAACTGAGCAGGTGATATCCAGCCCCGAGTCCTTACCACGCCGGATATATTCCAGGGATTTGGGAGAAGTGACGCCTGTAAAATGCATCCGAGACTTTGTGTAGCGGGCCAGTTTAATATCCCGGGCAATGATGAGTTCTTCAGACATGATGGGTTTGCCGGGAAGGCCAAGCCGGGTGGAGATAATTCCTTCATGAATCAGGCCGTTGGGAGAAATGCTGGTATCGTCCGGGATTTGTATGATAACTCCCTGAAAAGCTTTTACATATTGCAGCGCTTTTACCAGGACACCTGAAGACTGAACCGGGTGTAAACCATCTGAAAAAGCTATGGCGCCACTGTTTTTCATGTCATACATTTCGGCGAGTTGTCTTCCATCCAGGTTTTTAGTGATGGCGCCGATCGCGTGAATCGTCACCGGCAATCCACCATTGCGGTGCTGGATGAATTCGACCTGCGATTTGTTATCAGTAACCGGCATGGTGTCAGGAATGAGAAATACATCGGTGAAACCGCCAGCTGCTGCTGCTGCCGAACCCGTTTCGAGGGTTTCTTTGTATTCATAACCTGGATCAGCGAAATTGGAAAATATGTCCACCCATCCGGGGCTGATCCGAAGTCCTTTTTGTTCAAGCACCCGGTCTGCCTGTTCTGTTATTACAGGTGCGATGTTCCGGATTTTACCGTTTTCGATTAAAATATCCTGGATGGTTCCATTATGGGAAGAGAGCGGGTCAGTAATGCAAGCCTGTTTTATTAGCAGCTTCATCTATAAGGAATTATGCGAAGATAAGGTTTAGCAATCAATTCATTTTCGACCAAACATTTTTTATTGTAGATTTGCACCCCGTGAGGGCGGAAAATTCGGGACGTAGCGCAGCCCGGTAGCGCGTTTGCATGGGGTGCAAGAGGCCGCTGGTTCGAATCCAGTCGTCCCGACAAAACAAAATGAGCAGAGCCTCCGCGATAGCGGAGGTTTTGCTTTTTGAGACGGACGCGTCGAGCTTGCTCGAAAGCGGACGGCGAGAAATGCAAAAGCCCGAAGGGCTCTGCTGATTTTGCTTATGGCCTCCCCATTCATGGTTCGCCGAAGGCAATCCAGTCGTCCCGACTAAATAACAGAAAACCCTTCACATAGTGAAGGGTTTTCTGTTATTTAGAAATAGCTGTGCTTTTATTTCAACCTGACCCGCATCACCAGGGAATCACAGGTCATGTAAAGTGTATTATGTTTCTGATCCAGGGAACAGTTCGAAGTCCTTTGCCCGGTATAAATTCTGGCAATCACTTTACCCGCCGGATTAAATACCCAGATGCCGCCTGGCGCCGAAGCATAAATATAACCTTTGGCATCAATTTTCATACCATCCGGGCCGCCCTGCATTTTTCCTTCCTCGGTAGTGACCCGATAAAAAAGAGTGTCTCTGGCAATCAGTCCGTCTTTGTTTAATTCATACCGCGTCCATTCCTTGTTTTCACTGTCCGAATTAGATATGTACAAATATTTATCGTCCGGCGAAAGGGCAATGCCATTGGGATAACTTACTTTATCCGTCACCAATATCGCCTTGCCTCCGGGCCTCACCAGGAATACGCCCTGAAAAGCTATTTCCTTTGTACTGTCTTTGATTCCTTTTTCCAGGCCATAGGGCGGATCAGTAAAATACAGGTTGCCGTTTTTCGCATATACAGCGTCGTTGGGACTATTATACTTTTTACCATTGTATGAACCGGTAATGACTTCAAACGCTGGTTTGGGATCATTGAGCGGAGTTTTCATCCTTCCAATCTGCCGGTAGCCCTGCTGACAGAGTATGAGTTTTCCATTTTTGTCGATGACGAGGCCATTGGAACCCGGTTCCCTTGAATTAGATGGAGCACCAGAAGATCCGGAAGGTTCCAGGTACAAGCTGGTGCCACTGCCTTCCTTCCATTTATAAATCTTATTGGCAGGCACGTCTGAAAATAAAAGATAATCACTGTCACTATTGTACACCGGTCCTTCAGACCATTTGAATCCGTGAGAAATCACTTCAATAACAGCCGCAGAATCCATAAAACCCAGGGCTTCCGGATCCAGTATTTGGATATGTGGTGTGCTGTCTTTAACCGCCGCTGCAGGTGCGGCAACTTCTTTACTACCGGTATCCGCATTATTGTTGCAAGCTGTTATCCCAGCGGCAAAAATGATCAAAGTAAATAAAATCGTATTTTTCATATAGCTGTTTT
>DATCAO010000184.1:0-2694 GCA_036512575.1 Puia sp. | reverse complement strand
TAGTAGTTTAACCCGGAACAGTTCCAAATCTTCCTGGGTGATTATTTCTGTTGACATTCCTTCTGGTTTCAAAGAACAAAGTTCAAAATGTCGCCAGTTTAAAGCATTACCGGGAAGGCAGCAAAATTTGTCATTTTAGCTAATAATCAGGAAAGTCTCACATCTTTTGCGACACCGCGGGAGAGCTCAGTCGATTGGTGCAAATAACTTCTTTTCGAATTGTTTCCCTTGATTTTATTCCTTTTAAAGTGAGAATTATCCTGATTGAAATTCAGTCAGGCTGTGTGCACTTGATTCCCCAATATTAATTTCGGTTTTCAAAATGGATCTTTTCAATACCCGCTTAAATCATTTTAAGCCTGAGAACGTCGCCAAAATTGCGACGGGTATTCTAAGTATCAAAAAAATAATATTGAAAATAATTCATTCAATGTGAAAATAAAAATGGATTATAAGCGCAATACTCTTTCAGGTCGGGTTTCCCCCAACTTTTAAAAGTCTCATTGCAGTAGTTCTTTGAAGTCTGTTGTAAATATTTTTTTGTCGAACCCTTTTTTTAGTGGAGGGTTAGCCAAAAAAATATTTATTATAAGTAAAAATGGTATTCAGGCGGCCTGCTCGACAAATTGAACATATGCAGTTCCACGTTTGGCGACAGCAAAAACTCTGGCTAACAACTTGTTTCTGATAATATTGAGTGCACACATTTTACTTTTACCGTCATTAACTCTTCTTGTATAATATGCAATCATTTCAATGTCAGTATGAGAAGCGCTTAACGCTGCTAAATGCAGCATTTTTTTCATTTGCTTGTTTGCCAGGTTGCTTACCTGCGTTTTGCCTCGGATACTAGTGCCGGATGTGTGATCAAAAGGTGCCACGCCTGCATAACAAGCAAATTTTCGCCAGTTCTCGAACTTGGTGAAGTTGTGGGTGTAAACGATTAAATACGTGCCTACAAGAAAGCCAACACCTTTTATAGCTGTTATCAGTTGGAAAGTGTTTCGGATATCATCGTCTTTTCGGATAATATCTTTGATGGCTTTTTCAAGTTGCTTGATCTGTTTTGTCAAGCAGGCAATCAGATCGTTGTAAACATCAAATAAATCCGGAAGGTCCTGTTTTACCAGGAAACGCTTCTGTTCAGTCCGGGTGGCAACGTATCCTGCTCTGGTTCGTGCAAGCCGGTCACGAAGCGTCAACAAGGGGTGTAATTGTAAAATAGCTTTAGAAGGGAGCTTGGTCGGAGTGATTTTTTCCCTTTTTTCATAAGCATATTCTGCAATTCTACGAGCATCGACTTTGTCGTTTTTGCCTCTTACTATCCCCAAAGATCGTTTGATTTCCAGGGGTGAAATCATCGCAAAAACACATTGCGATTCTTCCAGATAAAGGGCCAGTGTCAAAGAATACATACCCGTATGTTCGAAGCAGATCAACACGTTGTCCATACTTTCCGGAGCAGACAATTTCCGGATCCATTGAAAGAAAAGCTGAAAGCCGGATTGATCATTGGCGAACTTTCGATGTGCAGTAGAACCATAAATACAAACGTCGAAAGTCAGTTTTGAAACGTCGATTCCAATAAATTGTTTGTACATAAAAATTTGATTTAAAAGAAATTATGCACCTGAGACTAATACCGTTAATAGACCTGATGTCTTAAAATTCTAAATGGTCGTAGGCTGCATGAAAAAGGAGACCTGGAGCTTATACCCGTGAAAGACCTTGAAGTCTGGCGAGATGTAAAGATCCTCAGATCTCCAAAAAAGTTGAGCATTGAGGACATATACGGTTTTCAGATCTGTGATCTAGCAAGATGTAATGTTCAACGCAATGCTCATAAATGAATATTAGAAACTAATACCTTAAATGGAGAACTGGGAATCTAGCGAGCGGTGTAGTTCATCTAACAAACATTTTTAAAAAAATAATTTCTATTTCATGGCATTAATAATGAATTGTTTAGGTGATAAAAATCGGTTTGTTCAGTTTTCTAATTTAATCGATTCTGCCGAAATTATTGTTGCACGACTGAAACCGTTATCCTACCTGTTAAGTCTTAATATTCTAATTGGTCCAGCAACATGAAGACAGGCAAATACTGGCGTTTACGGGTTCGTTCAGAGTTCAATCCGAACTTTTTATTCACCAGCTGCCAAGTCTTCGAATTAAAAAGTCGACGGAGCATCTTTAAATCTGGTTTTATGATCGAAAAATATACGGAGCTGAGAAGTCAGCCAGGGGACGGAAAGTTACCGTCGAAGGTAACGGCGAGATGTTCATTTGTTGCACAAATGGATCTCGCCGCCCCTGTCTCCGGAGTCGACGGGCGGTTCTGAAGAGCTCTGAAATGAAAGAATTTGAATGTTCTTCGCCTTCGGCCGTCGCCCTCCCTAACCAGAGGGAGCGACGGCCGAAGGAGGACCAATAGGAACCAGGATTATTCAGGTATTTTTAATCACAGAACGAATTGTTCTAATGACAACATAAAATGTATAACAAACGAATTGTCCTAACGACAATTTCAAATGTATAATGCCAATCAGCAGATTATCAATGGCAATATTTTTCCTGCACTGCGTCTTATAACATAAATTTGAGTGTTAGCCAATATTGCTACAACTGTGCCAGTCGCTGATAGTACTCGCAGTTGTATTCAGGACAGACATCGAAGGGAAGGCTACTGTTATC
>DATCAO010000183.1:0-7206 GCA_036512575.1 Puia sp. | reverse complement strand
TAACTACTGGTGCTTCCGGAAATGCAGCATTGGTTTGCCGATTTCCAGCTCTTGGCTGTTCATCATGCAACCCGGGATAGACTTTTATCGCACATTTTATTATGGAGTTATCGAGGTCTTCAGTTTATTCTTAAACACTTTTTCAAACTTTTCCACCTTTGGCCTGATTACAAAAGTACAATAGGGCTGATTGCCGTGCAGGCGGAAATAATCCTGGTGGTAATCTTCAGCAGCATAAAAATGGTTAAATGCTGCAATTTCGGTTACGATCGGATTATTATATGCACCGCTTTTGTCCAGCTTGATTTTATAATCTTCGGCCTTTCTTTTTTGTTCAGCATCATGGTAGAAAATTACGCTGCGATACTGCGTACCAACATCATTTCCCTGACGATTGAGCGTGGTGGGGTCGTGCGCTTCCCAGAATACTTCCAGCAGTTCGTCGAAACTAATCAGTTTCGGATCATAGATGATCTGCAAGCATTCGGCATGACCGGTTTCACCGGTGCAAACGTCCTCATAGGACGGGTTTTTAACGGTTCCTCCGGAATACCCGGACTCCACTTTTAATACACCTTTTAGTTCCTGGAAAATGGCTTCCGTGCACCAGAAACAGCCGGTGCCAAAGGTGGCCGTGTCGGTTTTGACACCTGCCGGGATGGATTCTTCGCGCATGGCAATAGGTTGTGGGTTTGTTGGATTACAGGAAATTAATGTGATAACGCCTGAGAGCACTATTGATAACATAATGATTTTCATTCTTTATTTAAATACAATGTACGAGGCATCGGGAGGTCCGGATTGTAAGATATATGACAAATGGGGGGTTTTAAATGTTCGTTAACTAACTTTGTTTTGAATGATACGATACTACCCGGAATCCGCCCTGGAGCAGTTGGAATTCAACAAGATCAGGGATTTACTCACTGAGAAATGCAAATCTGTTTATGCCAGGGAAAAAGCCTCTTCCCTTCGGATTCATACGCGGATGGATTTTATTCAGGTCGAACTGCAACGGACCACAGAATTTAAAAGTCTGCTGGATCAGGGACAATATTTTCCCATTGAAGACACACTGAACCTTTCCCGGGAAATCAAACTTCTCGGGCTTCCGGGGGCAGTACTGAGTGGCGGGCAGTTGTTAGGCATTCGTAAACTCGCCGACGCCCTGCGTCAGGTATTTCACTGGTTCGACCGGGAGCGTCGCCTGGCATTTTCAGGCCTGGCTTCGGTGATTAAGGATACTCATTACGAAAAAGCGATTATTGAAAGCATCGATGAAATACTGGAAGAGAATGGTCAGGTAAAAGACAAGGCATCTCCTGAACTGGCTGAAATCCGGATGTCTCTTTACAGAAAACGCAATGAGATTCGCCGGGTCTTCGACCGGATCGTCGCTAAACTCAACAAAGCGGGCTTCGTCGCCGAAACCGGTGAAGCCTTCCTGAACGGACGTCGCGTAGTGGCAGTTTTTGCCGAACACAAAAGACAGATGAAAGGTATCCTGCATGGTGAAAGCGACAGCAGGAAAACTTCCTTTATCGAACCTGAAGAAACCATCGGACTTAATAATGAAATATTTTCACTCGAGCACGCAGAAGGCCGGGAGGTGAATCGAATACTCCGTGAACTTACTGCAAGTCTTTCGGTGTATGCGCCCTTACTGGGTATTTATCACGATATTGTCGGAGAATACGACTTTATCCAGGGGAAAGCCAAACTGGCATCTGATATCAACGGGATATATCCCAACCTCAGGGACGGATCCCATATTCACCTGGTTCAGGCCATTCATCCCTTATTATTCCTTTATCATAAAAAAAACCAAAAGCCAACAATCCCGGTAAACCTGCAACTGGACGACAAAAACCGGATCCTGGTGATATCTGGTCCCAATGCAGGAGGTAAAACCGTTACTATGAAAACAGTGGGTTTACTGCAATGCATGGTGCAGGCCGGCCTGCTCGTGCCCGTGCATCCGCATTCCACCATGGGTATTTTCAAACAAATCATGATTCATATCGGAGATACCCAAAGTCTGGAATTCGAACTGAGCACTTACAGTTCGCACCTGATCAATATGAAGCATTTTATGGAGCAATCCAATGGCCGTACCCTTTTCTTTATTGATGAACTGGGCAGTGGAAGCGATCCAAGCCTCGGTGGGGCTTTCGCTGAAGTGATCTTGCAGGAGCTGGTAAAAAAACATGCGTTTGGGATCGTGACCACCCATTACCTGAATCTGAAAGTGATGGCGAATAAAACAGCCGGTATAGTAAATGGAGCCATGGCCTTTGATGAGAAAAGTTTACAGCCCATGTATCAGCTGATCACCGGTAAACCGGGCAGTTCCTACACATTTTCTATTGCTGAACGGATTGGCCTGGATCCGGACCTGATCAGAAACGCGCGGAAGCTGGTGGACGAAGACCATTTCAGGCTGGATAAATTGCTCAACCGCACCGAACAGGATCTGCGCAACCTGGAACAAAAGGACAAAGAGCTTCAAAAAATGCTTAAGGAAAATGAAAAACTAAAAGCGGAACTTGAAAAAACCCTGCATAAAGAAAAACACGAGCAGCAATTGCAGATTCTTCAGGAACAAAACAAAATCTCTGCCGAACGTTATGCTTATCTTAAGGAAATGGAAAGAAAGCTGAAACAAATTATATTCGATTGGAAGAAAGCTGAAAACAAACAGGACGTTTTCAAACAAATGCAGGCGCTTTTGTTCAACCAGAAAGAAAAACCCCAATCAGAAAAAATAAAAAAGAAATTTGACGAAAGATATGTGGAGGTTGACGGCGAAATCAAAGTGGGCGATACGGTGAAAATGAAAAAAAACCATCAGGTGGGTACTGTAAAGGAATTAAGGGGCAGAAAGGCGGTTGTTCAAGTGGGAATGATACCCATTACCTTCGGTCTCACAGACCTGATCAGGATACGTACCAAAGTAAAACCCGAAACTTCTGCTTAAAGATTGCATATGAATGTAAAACAACTGGCAGCGGAGAAAGCGGTTACTTTTTTGGATAACGGAATGACCGTTGGACTCGGCACAGGCTCTACGGCCTATTGGGCGATCGAAAAAATCGGGGAGAAAGTGAAAAATGAAGGCTGGAAGATCAGGGCAATTGCCACTTCAATCCGTTCTGAAGAACAAGCGCTGGGCCTGGGCATTCCGATTGTTGATTTTTCTTCTGTTGGCACCATTGATGTGACCATCGACGGCGCAGATGAAGTAGACGGTTGTTTGCAACTCATAAAAGGAGGGGGAGGCGCCCTGTTGCGGGAGAAAATTGTGGCCACCAATAGCCGACAGATGATCGTTGTCGCTGACGAATCCAAATGGGTCAGGAACCTGGGAAAATTTCCGTTGCCTGTGGAAGTCATTCATTTTGGGTGGGAGCGGACATTTGAAAAATTAGAGTTGCTCGGCTGTCGGGCCATTCGCAGGATGAATGGTACAGAACCTTACCTGACGGATAACGGTAATTTTATTGTGGATTGCGCTTTTGAAGAAATCAGCGATGCACCGCAGTTGCATGCGGCAGTCAATGCCATCACCGGGGTTGTGGATAATGGATTGTTCATTCAGATTGCCACTAAACTCGTTCTGGGGTTTAATGACGGAACAACCCGGATTCTCGGGCGATAAAACGATTTCTATGATTTTTTCCGGCCTGCTCAGATCCATCCGGAAAGTCATTCGCCTGATACTGAAGAAACCGGTAACCTGGCTGGCGGACAAGGTTTCATCATCACCGGATAAGGCATCGGTGATGAAGGCGCTTTCAGGTTTATATAATGAGTCCCGAAAACCGGGAAGCAAAAAACTGAAACGACTGAGCCTCGATTCTGTAAATGCACGCATCATTATTTTGAGTGATCAGCACCGGGGAGCCCGGGATGGTTCGGATGATTTCCGGGTGTGCGAAATTTCTTATCTCGCGGCTCTCGAATATTACAACCGGGAAAAATACTATTTTATCAACCTGGGTGATTGCGAAGAATTATGGGAAAATACGATGTTCAGTATTGCCAAATTCAACAAAGCTGTTTACGCAGCCGAAAGCCTTTTTATCAAAAGAGACGCTTATTGCAAAGTATACGGCAATCATGATCTTTTCTGGGGCAACGATCCATTATCTTCCTTTTGGCTGAAAAAAATATACGGGAAGGTCATCAGGATATTTGCAGGTGTGCTGATCCGGGTGAATTTTAATTCTACAGCATTCCTGGAGATTTTTTGTACCCATGGTCATCAGGGTGACAAGCAAAGTGACGGCAATATTTTCAGCAAATGGTTTGTGAGTTATGTGTGGGGTCCTTTGCAGAACTTTCTTGAAATCAACATTAACAGCCCTTCTGCCAATGACAACCTGAAAACACTCCACAATATGTACATGTACGACTGGAGCGCAGCCCAGCAGAAAACTTTGTTGATAACAGGTCATACACATCAGCCGGTTTTTAATTCCCTCACCCATCTTGAAAGATTGTATCAGCGTTTTGAAAAAGCGAGAGCGCTTGGGGATGCGGAGGAAGTGCAGAAAATCGGAAACGAAATCCCGCGTCGCAAACGCGAATATGATTTTGTAAATCAATCCCTGAACAACATGAAACCAACGTATTTTAATTCCGGCTGTTGTTGTTTTGATGACGGAACCATTACGGGAATTGAAATCAGTGATGGGTATATCCGCCTGATCAAATGGAGTCTCATTAATGGCAAACCTGAAAGAATCCTGGCAGAGGAGGAACCGCTACACCTTCTGGCGGAGAAATTAGGCGTCCTCAGTTGAAACGGGATCAGATGCCGAAGGAGCCATGGGCTGTAATTCCACAAATATCTCTTTAATCGTTTCAATATTTCCTCAGCTTTCCCGGATAAATATGGAAATGGGCGTTTTTCTGGCCGGATAAAAGTCTGGTATGATCCTTAGGGTATAAAAGTTATTCGATGTACATCTCGAAACCGGGATTCGCCGATTGGGTTACCCATACAATACTATGATTAACCTGAAATGAAGTGAGGGAAGAGTGAACGGAACCTGTTTCCTGATCCGCCTGAGCGGATATCATGACAAAGACTTCGTATCGTGCGAAGTCTTTGTTGTTTATAATCAAAGTATACTGAAACTCAGGGATCAATCGCGAAACGCGGTTACATGCTGGCGTGCAGGTAGTCTTTTAATTGCGATATGGTTTCCTGCTGGTGTTGAATGGTTTCGCGGATCAGGTCATGAATCGACACGATTCCGAATATTCTATCCTGCTCAAAGACAGGCAAATACCGGATGTTCTTGTCTGCCATCAATTGCATACAGTGTTCGATGCTGTCGTACAGATTTACAGCGGGCAGATCGTTGGACATAATTTCAGAAACTGGTGTATCGGTTGAAGACTTCCCTTTGAGAATCACTTTCCGGGAATAATCCCGTTCCGTCATGATGCCAAGATAGGTTTGATTGTCCATGACCATCACCGAACCGATATTCTGGAATGACATAATTCTAAGCGCTTCCAAAACGGAAGTAGAAGGGGGAACCGCGGTAATTTTTCTTTCTTTATGAAGAAAAATGTCAGATACTTTTTTCATGCCTGGCCATTTTTAAGTGAGCAATCGTTTCAGGTAAATTACAAATAATTATCTGATAATCGGTTCTGAATGTAACCTGCCGGTATTTCCTGGTCTGAATCCGGCAAAAAAAGGCCGGCATCGCCGGCCACAATCAAACAGGAACAAGGTTTAATGGGAAATATCTTTAGAGGGAGACCATCCGGCAAAGTCCTCTTTTTACAACACAACCTACTGGTAAAGAATATCATATGAGATAAAAACAGCTCGCAGGTTCAGGGATGGGATCGGTAAAAGTGGTTATTGCAAAAGGCCTGCCTCGTTTTCAGACAGGTCCGGCTCTTGCTATTCAATACGTCTTCAGGGCCGAAAGGGTTTTTGGGGTTTAAAAATATCCGGGAACGCCCGATGGTCTGCTTCCCCCGGCGGATTTGCCCGGGTGGTGATTTAGAGGTACTTTTATTGATTAAAACCGGATTTAACATGACCAATCAGTTGTTCTTACTATCCATGCCGGGAGGCAGTGAATGGATTCTTATCGTTATTGCTGTGCTGGTATTATTTGGAGGAAGAAAGATCCCGGAATTCATGAAGGGGCTGGGAAAAGGAATGCGTGAATTCAATGACGCAAAAAATAATGTAAAACAGGAATTTGAAAATGGGATGAATGAACCGCAGAAACCTGCATCCACACCCACACCCAAGAATTAATTCTCTTATACAATAAGCCCCGGTCAATACAGTTTTGACCGGGGCTTGCTATTTCTTTACGAAACTAACGGGTACCTGTAACCGCTGGCAGGTCACGCAACAGCATGTCATTTCGGTTGGCCATTTCCCAGGCAGTATAAAAAACCAGCTGGGCCCTTTTGACCATCAGCTCATAATTAATTTTGTCTGGTGTATCGGTGGGTTTATGATAATCTTTGTGTATTCCGTCGAAATAAAAAATGATCGGAACACCTTTACGTGCAAAATTGAAATGATCGCTCCGGTAATAGATACGCTCGGGGTCTTTGGGATCATTAAATTTATAATCGAGTTCGAGACCGGTATATTTTTTATTCATAGCAACGCTTATCGGGTGAAGTTCTGAACTGAGTTTGTCATCACCAACGATGTAAACGTAGTTATTGGAATCTCCTTGTTTTTTTCCGGGATCCCTCCGGCCGATCATGTCGATATTAAGGTCGGCTGTGGTCAGATTCAGTGGGTACACGGGATGATCCGTATAATATTCTGAACCCCAGAGTCCTTTTTCTTCCCCGGAGTTGGCCAGGAACAAGATGCTGCGTCTTGGTCCCTTACCTGCAGCTTTTGCTTTTGAAAATGCGGCCGCCAGTTCGAGAAGACTCACTGTTCCCGATCCGTCGTCATCAGCGCCGAAATAAATGACGGAATCTTTCCTGCCCAGGTGATCATAATGTGCTGAAATAACCAGCAGCTGATCTTTGAGATCTCCGCCTTCAAGATAACCAAGAACATCAGTGCTTTGCAGGTTCCGGGTTTCTTTGTTTATGGATATATGGATATCTGCGGGAAATGTTTTCGGTTCCAGTAAAGCGTTTTTAGCTTTTTCATATTCATCACCCATTATGGTACGGGCCATCTGCTCTGAAATATAA